>JBFEXW010000022.1:0-15527 GCA_041562495.1 Marinobacterium sp.
GTATTCATACCATCCGCTACGGTACCGATATTTTCAAACAGCGCACTGATCTCCCACATAATCCAGTGAGAGATGCCGTTCAGGCGTAACGCCAGGCTGACGGCGACCGCTATAGCACCGACCGCAACCAGGTTTTCACTCCACAAATACAGCGCCAGCCCTGCTGTTACGGCAACCAGAACGAAGTTGGAGATCTGCACACTGAGATTCAGTCCGGTCCCCAGGCGCATCTGGCGATACACGGTCTGCAGGAAACCGCGCATACTCGACTCGGCATAATCAGATTCGCGCTGAGTATGCGCAAAGAGTTTTACGGTACTGATATTGGTATAGCTATCGACAATACGACCAGTCATCGTTGAGCGTGCATCAGCCTGCTCCGTTGCAACCGACTTAAGGCGTGGCACATAGTAAAACTGCAGGCAGATATAGAAAACCAGCCATAACACCATGGGCACGCTTAACCGCCAGTCGGACTGGGATACAAGCACCAGCATACTGACGAAATATACGCCGACATAGACCATTACATCGACCAGTTTCATCACTGTTTCGCGAATCGCCAGCGCCGTTTGCATCACTTTAGTTGCGATGCGACCCGCGAAATCATTCTGGTAGAAACTCAGACTCTGACGCAGCAAATAACGGTGCGCGAGCCAGCGAATCGCCATCGGATAGTTACCGAGCAAACTTTGATACATCAGGAATGAGTGAAGTAGCGTCAGAATCGGCATCACCACTAACAGCGTGGTCGCCATCAGAATCAGCGTCCAGCGTTCCTGGTGGAATAGCGTAGCGGGATCACGCTCTGACAGCCAGTCAACCAACTGACCGAGAAAACCAAACAGCACCACCTCGAGGATCGCCAGCGCAGCAGTACTTAATGACAGGATGATAAGAGGTATCTCAAAGCCACGGGTGTAGTAGCGACAGAAATTCCACAAACCGGAGGGCGGCTGACTCGGCGCTTCTTTAGGGAAGGGGTGCGTCAGGTTTTCGAAGAAACGAAAAAACATATATATAACTCAGTCGGAAGGATGGCTCCATTCTACCGATATGAAGCGCTGGTAAGAACCGGGAATACTGATTAGAGTTATTTGTTTATCAGGCTGGTCCCTGTTTCCAGGGTTGCTCGGCTTAGATATTTACTTCAGTCCGTTGTCAGTCTGACTCGGGAAGATAGGTGAAACTTTCAAGACTAGGGTTAAGTTATGCGCATTCTGTTGGTTGAAGATGAGTTGGCCTTGGCACAGGCATTGGCAGAACACCTCGAGCTTCAGGGTATGGCAGTAGATCATTTTGACCGTCTCAGTCATGCTGCGTCAGCACTGAGAACTACCGAGTACGATCTGATACTACTTGACCTACAGTTACCTGATGGTGACGCTGTACCCTGGCTGAAAAAGCAGCGTCAGCAGGTCCGTACACCGGTCATTATTCTCACCGCACGAGATCAGATCAGCGACCGAATTGCAGGGCTCGATGCAGGTGCTGACGACTACGTAATCAAGCCCTACGACCTTGACGAGGTCAGCGCTCGGATTCTGGCTGTTACCCGACGCGGAGCAGGCCTTGCTACCAACGAGATCGACTACGGCGAAATCAGTGTAGACTTGCAGCGCCGCCAGTTGAAGCTGAACGATGAACGGATCGAACTAACAGCACGCGAATGGAGTATCCTCGAAACGTTAATTAAGCGCCCAGGGCACGTGGTTTCCAAAGAGCAGATCGAGGATCGCCTTTACGCTTTTGGGCATGAAGTTGAGAGTAATACCGTGGAGGTTTATATCAGCCGTCTGCGCAAGAAACTCGGTAAGGAGCAGATAGTGACTGTGCGCGGTCTGGGGTATCGTCTGGCGGTTGAACCCTCTGTATGAGAAAACCGGGAAAAACGCTTGCCGCTCAGTTAGGTGCGCGCATCGCGTTGAGCCTGCTGGTTGTCTGGGTACTGGCCACCATTGTTTCACTCTGGGTTCTGATGCGGGAGATGAACGCCTCTTACGATAAGACCCTGCAGGAGACCGCACAACGCCTGCTGCCACTGGCGATTTCAGACTATCGTCTGCACCAGATCGGCATACTTGATGTCAGGCCTGATCTGAGTCTGCTCAACAGCTTTGATATCGGCGTAACTCATCGTTTGCTTAGCGGCGAACCTGAATATTTGCTCTATCAACTGCGCGATGGTGCGGGTCGTATACTGCTGCGCTCACACAATGCGCCAATTAATCCGATGCTGCCGGAGATCAAAACTGGTTTCAGTCAGGTGGATCATTTCCGGATATATACCGCCTCCACTGCCAATAAGCAGTTTCATATTCAGATCGCCGAATCGATTCAGCATCGATACGGTGTGCTGGTTGATTCACTGGTGATCTTTATACTGGTATTTACACTGGCACTGCCAGTGAGCTTCTTCGTGGTGTATACAGCCGTACGCCGCCGGCTTGTTCCGATCACGCTATTTACTCAGGCGATCTCGAAACGCCACGGCAATCACCTTGCGGCAATTAACCAGAACGACCTGCCAGAAGACTTTGTTCAGGTACAGGAAGCCACCAACGCCCTGCTTGATCGCCTGCGTGCTGCTCTGCTCGCTGAGCGTGAGTTTGCGGCTAACAGCGCCCATGAACTACGAACACCCCTGGCTGTAGCACTGGTGCAGCTACAGCGCCTACGCCAGGAGCTCGGTGAGACCGATCAGGGGGTACGCCTTAAATCGGTTGAGGATAGTCTGAAACGACTGGCTCGCCTGATCGATAAATTACTGCAGTTGGCACGCGCCGAGTCTGCCGCGCTTTACTCCGGTCAACCGACATCGGTACATCAGGTAATCACCATGGTGTCCCGCGAACTGGACCCTATGCAGCAAAGGATCGAACCGATATACGAATCCGATCTCTGGTTATCACTGGATCCCGATGCGCTGGCGGTTATTCTCAGCAACCTGATCGAAAACGGCCTCAAATATGCGCCGGCGGAAAGTCCGGTCCTGATTCGCGTTGTTGCGGGGGCCAGAATACAGGTTGAAAATCTGGCACCTCAATTGACGCAGGATTCACTGGAATCGCTGAGTGACAGATTTGTCCGTGGATCAGATCGTACTAAACCCGGCTCAGGCCTGGGTCTGGCAATTGTGGGGGCATTCTGCAAGCAGTTGAAGATTGAACGACGTCTGGAGCTAATCGGTCAGGGACGCGGACAACGCCTGAGAGTTACAATTGAGCTGGACAATCTGATGGTGTCGCAGGATGAACAGGCTCTCCCATCACCCAGACGCGATTAATACAGCGATTATCGCCGAGAATACTGAGGGCAAACAGCAGCGATTCAGGGCCTGTATTATACTCGACTCTGGCTGCCAGTTCGTCAGTTGCAAGCGGATCAATCAATACCAGATCAGCCTCTTTACCAGGCTCAAAGTTACCAATTTTCCGATCCACTCCAAGTGATCGTGCAGCACCCAGAGTTAACAGATAAAGCCCCAGCGAAGGCGCAAGTTGCTCTCCCAACAGTTGCTGTACTTTATAGGCATCTCCGAGTGTACGTAGCATAGAGAGGCTGGTCCCTGCGCCCACATCCGTTCCTAACGCAACCTGAATACCTGCGTTCAGCGCTCGTTTAAGCGGAAAGAGCCCCGAACCGAGAAACAGGTTTGATGAGGGGCAGTGGCAGAGTGTTGCACGGCACTGAGACAGGCGTTTTAGATCTGAATCATTCAGATAGATACCGTGAGCAAAGATTGAACGCGAATCCATCAGGCCAAAGTGATCATAGACATCCAGATAGGAGCGGCGCTCAGGAAAAAGCTCAGCAACCCAAGCCACTTCATTGCGATTCTCAGCCAGATGCGTATGCACATAGGTGTCTGGATAAGCTTTGCGCAGAGCACCTGCGGCTTCCAGTTGAGCCTCGCTGCTGGTCGGTGCAAATCGCGGTGTAATCGCATACCCCAAGCGACCTTTAGCCTGCCAGCGTTTAATCAACGCCTCGGAATCTGCATAGGCCGATTCCGCTGTATCACATAAGGGTTCCGGTGCATGGCGATCCATCAATACCTTACCACTGAGCATCCGCAGGTTGCGCGCAAAGGCCGCTTCAAAGAACGCCTCAACCGAACTGACCGAAGAGGTTGCGAACACCAGCGCAGTTGTCGTGCCGTTAGCGATAAGCTGATCGAGAAAACCTTCCGCCTGACGTCTGGCATAGGCGTAGTCGGTATAACGCATCTCTGTCGGAAAGGTATAGCGATTCAGCCAGTCGAGCAGCTGATCCCCATAGGCCGCCATCATTTCGAACTGCGGATAATGCACATGCAGATCAAGAAATCCGGGCATTAACAATTTGCCCGGATAGTGCTCAACAGCAACAGATCCAGGCAGCATTGGAACTATCTGCGCTGCAGGGCCACAGGCTTTGATAAGCCCGTTATCGATCCACAGAACTCCATCAGCAATATATTCGATACAGGGATCATCCGGGGTAGCTTTCGCAGGGCAATGGAGAATCGCACTACGCAGTGCCCGGCTATTCCCTGTATCAGCGGTCATATCCAGCCTGGGCTAAACGCGTAATCAGGTCAGCAGCCACCGATACCGCAATCCCCATCGGTCTTTTGGTCTTTAACCCTTCAAGTCCAATCGGGCTGGTTAGCTGTTTAATCTGCTGCTCAGTGAAATCGCGTTGCGCCAGTCGTTGGCGAAATTTCAGCGCTTTGGTTTGCGAACCAATCATTCCGAGATACTGACTCTTACCTCCGGAGAGAATCGCCTTAACCAGCTCAAAATCCAGTTGATGATCATGGGTAATTATCAGCACCCAAGCATCATCAGGCAGGTTCTCAGCGACATCCAGAGGCGCCCGCTCAATGCGACTGACACCCTGCGTGATCGGCTTGGTGAACAGCTCATCACGCTCGTCGATCCAGTTCACCTGCAACGGCAACTCACTCAGAATCGGGATCAGCGCCTGCGCAATATGGCCTGCACCGAACAGGAACAGCTTTGGCAGACGGGTATTAAAAACCTCAAACAGCACCCGAACTTCTCCACCGCAACACTGACCCAGCGTACCGTTCAGTTTATAACAGCGCTCGACAGGTCCCTGTTCGCGATCTCTGATCAGGGATCGGGCATATTCGACAGACTGAAATTCGAGATTGCCGCCTCCCAGGGTGTCATATTGATCATGCTGGGTTACCAGCATCTTTGCCCCTTTAGATCTGGGACTGGAACCTCGCTCATCGAGCTGGGTTATTAAAACAGCGGAGTCTCCATCTTCCAGCGCCTGGGCCAGCGCCCGGCTCCATTCGACCTGTATCAATTCTACTCCTTAGTACACTTACGAATTGCGTTGAATACCACTTCAGGGGTCGCCGGTGCCGTCAATTGCGGACTCCTTTGGTAACCGGAAACAGAAGCCACAGCATCAGCGATCGCGCACCAGGCGGAGATCGCGAGCATAAATGGCGGTTCACCAACCGCTTTAGAGCGGTGGATGGTCGCTGCTGAATTGGGGTGATCAAAAAGTTCCACATTAAAAATCTCCGGCATATCAGAGATCGCCGGAATCTTGTATGTGGCAGGATTACTGGTCAGTAAACGCCCCTCGCCATTCCACATCAACTGCTCGGTAGTCAGCCAGCCGAGCCCCTGCACATAGCCGCCCTCAATCTGCCCCCGATCAATAGCCGGGTTCAGACTATGGCCGCAGTCATGCAGTATATCGACACGACGAACTTTGGATACCCCGGTGATCCGGTCAACCTCAACCTCAGTACAGGCGGCCCCCAGAGCAAAATAGTAAAATGGGCGCCCCGAAGCGTATTCTCGATCGTAATAGATCTCTGGGGTTTTATAAAACCCTGTCGCTGAAAGCTGAACGCGAGCCCGGTACGCCTCTTCGACCAGCGAACTGAAACTTTGGCAAACACCCTGCCACTCGATCTGCCCCTGATTAAAGATAAAACTCTCCTCTGGAAGCGATTCCCGTTCAGACAGGTAGGCTTTTAATCTGGCTTTCAGCGTATTGGCCGCGTTCTGCGCCGCCATCCCGTTAAGATCAGCGCCACTGGAAGCCGCGGTCGGTGAGCTGTTTGGAACCTTATCGGTACGGGTAGAACTCAACTTTACGTTTGCGATATCTATCCCCAAAACGGAAGCAACGACCTGCGCCACCTTGGTGTACAGCCCCTGCCCCATCTCTGTGCCTGCCTGGCTGACCAGCACACTGCCGTCGGTATAGATATGAATCAGAACGCCTGCCTGATTCAGATGTGCCAGGGTAAATGAGATACCAAATTTTACCGGCGTCAGTGACAACCCTCTAAGCACTCGCGGGTTGCTAGCATTATGTTGTGTTATCGCTTCCCTGCGGGTGCGGTAGTCTGATGTACTCTCCAGACGTTTCACGATCTCACGGATCGGCCCACCATCAATCGCCTGATGGTAGGGTGTTGTACCACCGGTTTCGGGATAGAGATTTGTCAAACGTACATCCAGAGGGTCCATCCCAAGATGCCGGGCGATATCATCCATCATCGCTTCACAGCAGAGCATCCCCTGTGGACCACCGAAACCGCGAAATGCGGTATTGGAAACCTTATTGGTACGCCAGCGTTCACCTAGTATCCGGGCATGCGGATACTCATAAGCGTTATCGGCATGAAACATGGCACGGTCAACAATTGCATCGGACAGATCGGGTGAGCAGCCACAATCGGCATTAAGTGACAGCTCAACCGCCTGAATACGTCCAGTTTCGTCTATCCCGACTTTGTAGCTGTTTTCAAACGGATGTCGTTTGCCTGTCACCTGCATATCTATGGCACGAGGCAACCTGAGTTTCACGGCACGTCCTGTTCTTAACGCAAGCAGAGCTGCCAGACAGGCCCAGGGTGCCGCCTGCGTTTCTTTTCCGCCAAAAGCGCCGCCCATCCGTCTGACTTCAACAACCACTTCATGAAATGGGATATGCAGCACCTCAGCCACCAGCGACTGAACCTCGGTCGGGTGCTGTGTCGAGCTGTAGATATGCATACCACCCGATTCAGTTGGCACTGCAACAGACACCTGCCCTTCAAGATAGAGATGTTCCTGTCCACCAATGGAGACGTTTCCCTGTAACTGGATTGGGGATTGCGATAACGCCTGTGAAGCATCACCTTTATGCATCCTATGAGATGGCCTTACTCGCGCCTGCTGTCGCTCCGCCTCATCTATGGTTAAGACCGGCTCTTCTGGCTGAAACTCTATCTTTGCCAGCGTCACAGCGCGTCGTGCCGCTTTTTCGGTTTCCGCGACGACGGCAAATATGGGCTGACCATAGAAATTGATTCTTTCTTCAGCCAGCAGTGGATCTCCGGGAAATACCGGACCGACATCCTTCACTCCCGGAATATCAATGCTGGTTATCACATCAACCACCTGTTCCGCTTCACGCACCGCCTGAAGATCCACTAACTCGAGCTGTCCGGAGCTGATAGTACTCAGTCCTATAGCTGCATAGAGCGCGCCTGTCGGCAAGGGTATATCGTCAACATACTGAGCCGCGCCGGTTACATGTAGTGCTGCACTTTCATGGCTTTTTGGCATTCCCATAATCTCGTTACTCATGCGCACCTCCAACCGCCTTGGCAGCGATTGAATTAAGTGCAGCATGAATGAGCGCCGCAGTCACCGATATGCGGTAATCCGCGCTTCCTCGCAGGTCCGTCATTGGAGAGAACTCCTGTTTCAGGCAGTCGGCCAACGGCTTCTCGGCCAGCAACGTGATGGAACGTCCGACCAGAAACGCCTCTAACTCGGGGGCAGTCTTTGGAATCTCGGCCATACCACCAAACCCAAGACTGATCCGCTCCACCTTTCCATCACTGACCGTTACAGAACCGGCGACACAAACCAGCGAGATATCATCATCCTGTCTCTTCGAAACTTTGTTAACAAAGAAACCTGAATCCGGTTGATTAAAACTGATCGATTTGATGATTTCGCCTGGATTGAGCGCCGTTTTCCGGTAGCTCAGAAAAAAGCTACGCAGTGGTAGCAAACGTTCGCCGGTGCTCGACCAGAGCTGCACTGAGGCTTCCAGCGCCAGCAGAACCGGTGGCATATCCCCTATTGGCGAGGCATTGGCAAGATTGCCACCGATTGTGCCCCGGTTACGCACCTGCTCGGCTGCGATGCGCCGAAGGAACCCGTCAAACTCAGACCAGCCGTTTGATCGCGCGAAACCAAGCAACTCGGAGAAGGTTGTGCACGCTCCAATTGTTACTCTGCCATCCTGACTTTTAACGATCCCTTTGAGCTCGGCGATACGGGTTAAGGATATCAGTCTCGGCTTAGCTATCAGATTTTGAGTAATGTCGAGACAGAGGTCTGTACCGCCGGCGATAAACTCAGCATCAGGCCAATGTTCAAGCTGAGTCTGCAGATCAGATAGTGATTGCGGCTGCGACAGCCCTGTTCCGGTCACAAGCTGAAATTCCGGCTGTATCCCAGCAAGCTCGACTTTTAGCTGTTCAACATTGCGATCATAGCTATCTTTGGTACCCGCTAGTGGATCCCGCGTAGCATCGATAATCGGACGATATCCGGTACAGCGACATAGATTACCGGACAGAGCCTCCAGCACCTCTTCAGTGCTGGGATCTTTCACCTGCTTTCTCAACGCAAAGGCGGACATTACAAACCCAGGCGTACAGAAGCCACATTGAGATGAGTGATGCTCAATAAAGCTTCGCTGAATTGGATGCAACTCACCCGTTTCCTCCTGCAGGTCCTCCACGGTAACAAGTGCATTACCCGAGATTTCTGCCGCCTGACAGATACAGGCGTTAACTGTTTTATAATGGAGTTCGCCGCCCTGTTCAAGAGAAACCAGAACCACCGTGCAGGCACCGCAGTCTCCTGATGCACACCCCTCTTTGGTGCCGGTTAACTTGCGTTGATCGCGAAGGTATTCAAGAAGTGTAAGGTCTGCAGGGAGATCAGTTTCTCTATATATCCTTCCACGATGGAGGTACTCAACGAATGACAAACTCTTCACCTCAATCTCTATCTGCATCGGCTAGATTTGTTAGTGTGTTTACTCAGGCTTTAAGCAGATCCGGACTCTGCATACAGATCCATTTAATTAACCAAAGTTTTTCCTTGAAACTGGAATTGAATCGATCATATATTGTATACAATGCAAGTTGGTAATATTCAACCCATTTATCCGGAGGCTATAAATGAGCAACCAGATACCCAGACTCCGGCTCAGCGGTATCACAAAAACCTATCCGGGATGCATCGCTAATGATGGCGTTAGCTTGTCGCTTGAAGCTGGCGAGATACACGCTCTTCTGGGTGAAAATGGGGCGGGTAAAAGTACGCTGATGAAAATCATCTACGGCGTTATCAAACCAGATAAGGGTGAACTCTTCTGGGATGGCGTGCCCATAGAGATCAGCTCTCCGGCGGAAGCGAGGCGCAACGGAATCGGAATGGTGTTCCAGCACTTCTCTCTTTTTGAAACACTGAGTATTACCGAAAACATAGCCCTCGCTTTGGGAGATGAGGCTGGCGATCTGGATAGACTGGCCAGTCGCATTAAAGAGGTTTCCCAACATTACGGTATGGCGCTTAACCCCGATCGTGATGTGCATACACTGTCAGTCGGTGAGCGTCAGCGTGTCGAGATCGTACGCTGTCTTATTCAGCCAATCAGTTTGCTAATCCTTGATGAACCCACTTCAGTACTGACTCCTCAGGAGGTTGATGCGCTGTTCGTCACATTGCGACAGCTTGCAAACGATGGCTGCACCATACTTTTTATCAGCCATAAACTTAATGAAGTCAAAGCCTTATGTCATAATGCTACGATACTGCGCGAAGGCAGAGTAACGGGAAATTGTGACCCCCAGATAGAATCCACCACACGCATTGCCGGAATGATGGTGGGCGAAGATACGCCGCTCAGCACCGAATACCCCAAAGTACAAGGAGCTGAGATTGCGTTGGAAATTTCTGATCTTAATCTGCGGTCAGATGAACCTTTCGGCACCAACCTCAAGCACCTTAATCTTCAAGTTCGCTCCGGTGAGATTCTGGGGATTGCCGGTGTAGCCGGCAACGGACAGGAGGAGTTTCTTGCAGCGCTTAGCGGTGAAACACCTCTGAATCAGGCTAAGATCATCCAGTTCAACGGCAACGACATCTCCCGCTTCCGCCCTGATCAACGACGTCGGCTCGGCGTTGGTTTTGTACCCGAAGAGCGTTTAGGACGCGGCGCGATTCCAGAGATGAGTCTAACCGAAAACGCCCTGCTTACCGGCTATGATATGCCGCTGAAAACAGCCGGAATGATCAACTTCAGCGCCTGCCGCTCCTTCGCCCGAAAGATCGTTAGCTCGTTTAAGGTGCGCTGCTCCGGTATTGAATCAGAAGCGCAGAGTCTGTCAGGCGGCAATCTACAGAAATTCATCATCGGACGTGAAGTGCTGCAGTCACCCAAGCTACTGATCGCAGCCCACCCGACCTGGGGGGTCGACGTAGGCGCAGCGACGGCAATTCATAAATCTCTTATTGAACTGCGCAATCAGGGCGCCGCAATACTCGTTATTTCTGAAGATATTGATGAACTGTTTTTGATCTGTGACCGGCTCGGCGCGATCTGTCATGGTCAGCTCTCGCCGTTTAAGCCCACCCTTGAAACCGATATTTCTGAGATCGGACGCTGGATGGCGGGCGACTTCGCCACGGAGGTCGCTTAATGATTCGACTTGAACCCCGGGGGCAGCAATCAAAACTGATGGCCTGGGTATCACCGCTTCTGGCTGCGCTGTTGATGCTTGCCAGTGGAGCCATTCTGTTTCTTGCGCTAGGTCGCGATCCTGTCGAGGGTTTGTATACACTGCTGATACTTCCGGTGCAGGACCTCTACGGAATCTCTGAACTAAGTGTCAAAGCCGCACCTATTTTGCTCTGTGCCGTTGGCCTCGCCGTTGTATTCAGAGCAAAGATATGGAATATCGGCGCTGAAGGACAGTTGTTAATGGGGGCACTCGGTGGCGGCTATGTCGCCCTCAAACTGATCGATGCGCAGGGCTTCTGGGTTCTGCCAGCCGTACTGTTTGGCGGCATCATGAGTGGCATGCTCTGGGCAATGCTCGCGGCTTGGTTGAAAACAGCGTTCAACGCCAATGAGATACTGACCACCATTATGCTGAACTATATCGCACTAAATCTATTGATCTATGCGGTGCACGGACCGTTAAAGGACCCGGATGGATATAACTTCCCTGAATCTGCGATCTTCTCCTATGACGCCACACTGCCGATACTGATCGAAGGTACCCGCACCCATATCGGTATGGCGTTCGCGCTGTTCGGCGTGGTCGTTGTCTGGGTATTATTGAGCCGCAGTTTCCTCGGATTCCAGATTAAGGTGTTAGGGCTGGATCAGAGCGCGGCAAGACTGGCAGGTTTCCGTGAAAAGCATCTGGTCTGGATTTCGTTAGGCATCAGCGGTGCGTTTGCGGGTCTGGCCGGCGTTTCGGAAGTCGCTGGCCCCATTGGACAACTGGTGCCGCAAATATCGCCAGGTTACGGTTATGCGGCGATTATCGTTGCATTTCTGGGCCGCCTGCATCCAGTAGGCATCCTGCTCGCCACACTGCTGATGGCACTGATCTACATGGGTGGAGAGCTGGCACAGATTAACCTAGGGCTCCCTGTTGCCCTGACCGGGCTCTTTCAGGGGATGCTGCTGTTCTATCTGCTGGCCTGCGATGTACTTATTAATTACCGCATCCGTTTTGGCCGTTCCCTGCCCTTAACTACAACTCAGGGAGAGCGATAAATGGATATCGATCTGGTCACCAATATTCTCTACGCGATGGTACGTACCGGCACACCGCTGCTGCTTGTCGCACTGGGAGAGATGGTATGTGAGAAGAGCGGTGTGCTGAATCTGGGGCAGGAGGGAATGATGCTGATGGGTGCTGTTGCCGGATTTGTTGCGGCACTGCTCAGTGGCAGTCTTGTTATCGGCTTCCTGCTCGCTATTGTTGCAGGCGTACTGATGTCTGCCCTATTTGCAATCCTGGCACTGGGGCTGACAGCCAATCAGGTAGCAACAGGACTGGCATTAACCATATTTGGTACGGGCCTGAGTGCCTTTATCGGTGCTGATTATGTAGGCCACCCAATTGATGGACTAGAACCTATCCTGATTCCCCTGCTGTTTGAAATTCCAATTATTGGGCGAATGCTATTCGCACAGGACCTGATGGTTTACCTGTCGTTTGTGATCTTCATCGCTATCTACGCCTTCTTCCGCTGGTCTCGTCCGGGGCTGATCGTAAAAGCGGTTGGCGAAAATCCGGACGCCGCCAATGCGATAGGCTTACCGGTGTTAAAAACACGGTTTTTAGCCATTCTGTTCGGTGGTGCGATGGCAGGTCTTGCCGGTGGGTACCTGTCCCTCGCTTATACGCCGCTCTGGGCAGAGAACATGAGTGCTGGCCGAGGGTGGATCGCTCTGGCACTGGTCGTTTTTGCGAGCTGGAAAACAGAACGCGTACTCTTGGGTGCCTGGTTATTCGGACTTGCCAGTATTTTACATCTGGTGATTCAGGGTCTCGGTTATCGTGTATCACCCAATCTTCTGGCGATGTTGCCCTATGTAGCAACCATTGTGGTACTGGTAATTCTGTCCAGCAATTCAGCGCGTTCCAAACTTGTCGCCCCCGTATCTCTAGGCAAGCCTTTCCATGTCTCAAAGTAACGCCAGAACACGCACCTGGCTGGCTAATCCAGCTGCAATCTATACGGGTACCGATCAGCAATCTCAGGGCGGGTTGCTGATTGAAGGCAACCAGATCATCGAACTGATCGTTGCAGGTCAACAACCAGACTCGCCTTATGATCTTAAGGTCGATTTAAGTGACAGGGTTCTGATACCGGGCTTGATCAATACCCATCACCATTTCTATCAGACCCTGACTCGCGCCCTGCCCGCGGCGCTTAATAAGGAGCTGTTTCCCTGACTTAAAACACTTTATCCGGTCTGGGCAAAGCTTGATTCTGATGTGCACCGTGCCGCTACAAAATTAGCACTGGCGGAGCTGCTGCTGTCCGGTTGTACCACCGCATCTGATCATCACTACCTCTTCCCGCCCGATCTGACCGATGCGATCGACCATCAGGTGGAGATTGGCCGAAAAATGGGCGTTAGGACAGTGTTCACCCGGGGTTCAATGAGCCTCGGTGAAGAACAGGGAGGATTACCACCCCAGCATGTTGTACAGACTGAAGAGGCGATTATCGATGACTGTGAACGCCTGATCCGCCGATACCATGAAACCGAATTCGGTGCGATGACACAGATAGCCCTAGCCCCCTGCTCTCCGTTCTCAGTAACCACCGAATTGATGAAGGAGACCAGTCGTCTGGCACGGGAATATGGAGTAAGAACCCACACTCACCTCGCCGAAACGCTTGAAGAGGAGGCGTTTTGCGAAAAGGTGTTTGGCCTGCGCACCGTCGACTATCTCGAATCGGTTGGCTGGCTAAATGATCACACCTGGCTTGCACACGGGATCCATTTTAATGACGAGGAGATCACCCGACTGGGTGCTGCAGGAACCGGGGTCTGCCACTGCCCGAGCTCAAATATGATGCTTGCATCAGGTATTGCCCGGGTCAAAGAGCTGGAAGCCGCCGGCTCACCCGTCGGATTGGGTGTCGATGGCTCTGCATCCAACGACTGTTCGAATCTAATCCAGGAAGTTAGACAGGCGATGTATCTCCAGCGCCTGCGTTACGGATCCTCACAGATAACCCATTTCGACGCCTATCGTTGGGCAACGCAGGGATCCGCACGCGTACTGGGGCGTAGTGATATAGGTACTTTAGAAGTTGGCAAACTGGCAGATCTGGCTATATTTAAACTCGATGAACCGCGTTTTTCTGGCGCACATGACCTGCTCGCTGCATTACTACTGTGCGGTGCGCATCAGGCAGATGCGGTTATGGTTAATGGTGTCTGGCGTGTACGCGATGGCCAGTTGGTCGACCAGGATCTCTCAGAGATTATGAATCAGCATAAAATAGCTGCCATGAGACTGGCAGGCAGTGTAACTAGATAGACTTGGCAAGAAAAATGCACCCATACAGTAAAGATTTCCCAGTGTCTTGGGAGGAGCTACACCGAAATGCACGGGCACTCTCATGGCGGCTTCTGGAAAAGGGGCCCTGGAAGGGCATTGTCGCGATAACACGAGGTGGATTGGTTCCCGCCGCCATTTTGGCACGGGAAATGGATATAAGACTAATCGATACCGTCTGTATCATCAGCTATGGCACCTCTGAAGAGAGTGGCACTGCATCGGTACAGGGAGATATTCAGGTGCTTAAAAGCATTGAAGGCGATGGCGACGGGATGTTGTTAGTCGATGATCTGGTCGACACTGGCAAAACTGCAAAATATGTCAGAGAGATGCTGCCAAAGGCTCATTTCGCGACACTCTATGCCAAGCCTGCGGGAAAGCCCCTGGTCGATACCTTTGTAACTGAAGTAAGCCAGGATACTTGGATAAGATTTCCGTGGGACATGGAATACACCTTTTCTACGCCTCTGGCTGACCGCCAGTAGATGGTTTTACAACTCATCCCTGGTAAACACAGTAAACCGCTGCGCTTTAACGAGTAATTAAAGGAGAAATCCAGATGAAACGTCGTCTATTTACCCAAAAGTTCGCCGGACTTGCGGCTGCACTAGCACTAACAGGAACGCTGCTTCCCGGAGCTGTTTCCGCCGCTACTTCCGATCCGATGAAAGTCGGTTTTGTCTACGTAGGCCCTATAGGTGACCACGGATGGAGCTACCAGCATGATCAGGGGCGCCTTTCATTGGAGAAGCACTTTGGTGACAAAGTCGAAACCACCTATGTCGAGAACGTTCCAGAAGGCGCCGATGCCGAGCGTGTCATTCGTAATCTCGCGCAGTCGGGTCATAAGGTGATATTCACCACCTCGTTTGGCTTTATGAACGCAACAGCCAAAGTAGCTCGTCAGTTCCCTAATATTATGTTTGAACATGCAACGGGCTACAAAACGGCCAAAAATCTGGGCACCTACATCTCTAAAACTTATGAAGGACGTTATGTCGCCGGGATGGTCGCGGCAAAGACAACTCAATCTAACAAGATTGGCTATATCGCATCCTTCCCTATCCCAGAAGTCATTCGCGATATCAACGCGGTACAGCTGGCGCTGAATAAATATAATCCAGATGCGGAACTAAAGATCGTCTGGGTAAACACCTGGTTTGATCCCGGTAAAGAGGCTGATGCGGCTAACGCGATGATCGATCAGGGTGTCGATGTGATTCTCCAGCATACTGACAGCCCCGCAGCGATGCAGGCAGCGGAACGCCGTGGTGTACATGCCGTTGGTCAGGCCTCGGATATGTCGCGCTTCGGGCCTAAAGCCCACCTCCTGTCTGTTGTAGATGAATGGGGTCCGCACTACATCAACACAGTA
>JBFEXW010000023.1:0-15270 GCA_041562495.1 Marinobacterium sp.
CCGCCGTTCCGGAGGCTGCGGGGGCCGTGGCCCTGGTCGCGGTGCTTCAGGATCTCGAAATCGAGCGCAGGATTGGCGCGGTAGGCCATGACCCAGAACAATGCATCGGCATTCTCGGGATCGAGCGCGACCGCTTTTTCCAAGAGATCGCGTGCCTCGGCATGGCTTTCCGGCGTGAGCGTCGTCGTGTAATGGCGCGCTCGCAGCACGCAGTCATAGGCGTCGAGTTCGGTCGGGCTTTTCTTGAGGGCGCGGCGGAGCGCGACATCCTGAATTTTGACGCCGAGAGTCGCGGCGATCGTGCGCGTGACCTCATCTTGAATCGCGAATATGTCCTCCATCTCGCGGTCATAACTGTCGGCCCATAGATGAACGCCTGTTATGGCGTTTTGGGATCCCGTGTCTGCCGCTTTTTTGATCAGCGCCTTTCTGCCGCAATTACGCTACGAGGCCATCAGTTGTTAACTGAAACGGCAGCTTATATCGAGTCAGAGTTTTGTCATGTGGTGATCTATGGCGATACCGATTCTGTTTTTGTCTGGTTAGGTGATGAATGGTCTGGCGAAGAGCCATCCGATTATGGCGAACAGTTGGCAGTGAAGATCAATGCCTGGCTGACGCAGGAGCTAAAGCATCGATACGCTGTGGATAGTGCACTCGAGATTCAGTTTGAAAGCGAGTTCAGCCGTTTTCTGATGCCGCGCATGCGGCATTCAGAGAAGGGGAGTAAAAAACGCTATGCTGGGGTAAAGAAAACCTGTGATGGAGAGGAGTTGGTATTTAAAGGTCTGGAGTCGGTACGCAGTGACTGGACGCCGCTTGCTAAAAATATACAGTATGAGCTGTACAACCGGGTGTTTAATGGACAGCCCTGGCAGGCTTATCTGCAAGAGCAGGTGGCGCGGGTTTATAACGGAGAGGTTGATGAACAGTTACTCTATCAACGTCGTTTGAGGCGGCCGCTGGATGAGTATCAGGTCTCCAATCCGCCCCATGTAAAAGCGGCGCGAAAGCTGAAAGACTATCTGGTTTCTAGGGAGCTGCCTTCAGCACTTGAGCGTGGTGACAGTATAGAGTACTGGATCACGGTAAATGGGCCTGAACCCAGAGCGGCCAGACGTTCCCTGATCGATTATCAGCACTATATTGATAAGCAGGTCAGACCGGTAGCCGATACATTGTTACCCTTTTTGGGAACCGAGTTTGAACATTTAGTTACACGTCAGGGTGATCTGTTTAACTAATGTAAGTGTATCTGGCGTATCGTAGAGAATGTTCAGGAGAGAGAATGGATAATCGTCGACGTGTTGCTCGCTTCAGTGCGCATCTTACCTGGATCATCGGTCTCGGATTACTGACTCTGTTTTTTAATCAGTATCTGCAGCAGAAAAACAATCCCAACGCATATCTGGCGACTGCAGACCGTTCAAAGCAGGTGGTTCTGCAATCAGATACTCGGGGACACTATCAGGCGCCGGGCTGGATCAACGGTGAGCGTGTACAGTTTTTGGTAGACACTGGGGCAACCTATGTTTCCTTATCGGATGATCTGGCGCGACGTATTGGCCTTCAATCTGAAGGCAGAGCGTTGGTTGAAACAGCCAATGGCCGCACAGAGGTGCAGCGAACCACACTGGATTCAGTAAGACTAGGTGGTATTGAGATGCGCAAGGTTCCGGCAATGATTACACCGGGTATGACTGGTGATGGTGTGCTGCTGGGGATGAGTTTTCTGCAGTATCTGAAGATCACTCAGCAGAATGGGCAGCTTACGTTGAGTTTATAGCCTGAGGAGCTGAAGTGCTCACCCCCCCCTTCGGGATGGATCCTACAGACGGACGCAGGAACCAAGCCAAAGGGGGCGTGACTGGGTTACTTATAGATCATCCAGCATAAAGATCGCCAGATCACAGGGACCATGCGCGCCCATATAGAGGGTCTGGCCTATATCACCGCTTCGTGACGGACCGGTAATCATATTCACCGTACGTGGCCAGTGATTACCGCGTGTTTCCCGTAACTTCTTCCAGGCATCTTCGTAGATACCTACTACCTGAGACTTTCTCAGCAGTACCAGATGGTTATCTGGCAGGAAGTTCAGACTCGTTGGGCTCTCTGCCTGTGAATGCAGCATCAGGGTTCCGGTTTCAGCAATGCCCGCAAAACAGATAGTCAGGCTGGCACGATCGCCAACCTGAGCGACGCGTGTATCTACACTGAGGTTTTCAGCCTGTGACCAGTCCAGTTGTTCCAGGTCAGGAGAACTGCCCCGAACCAGTTGATTGATCCCTTTCTGTTCCAGCCAGCTCTGTACGGCAGTTGGGAGTTCATTGATTGAGTTGATATCAATAATCTCCGCTGCCGCGTTGGTTGCCATCTCTCTGAACAGTTCAATCTGTTCTGTCTGAGGGAGTTGAGCACGAGCTGGAATCAGGTTGTTCTCTTTACGCTGAATACGGGCCAGAGTCGCTTCTCGCTGCTGGCTGGTAGGTTCGCCGCGCTTCAGTCCACGGCGAATGTTGGCAAATACCTGTTCGCGGCTCATCCTTTTACTCCCTGTTTTTTCTCTTTGTACGCCTGCATAAAGGTTTTGTTGCTCGGGGCAGGCATATCACGCCAGTCGGTCCAGCCTGAAGCCAATGGTAGCTTGGCAATCCGGCCATTTTTGCGACCCATAAAGCGCATCATTTTGTTACCCAGTGACCAGGCCTGTCGATACAGCCAGGGGTGACGTGCCAGCCAGCCCCAGGAGCGAATACCGGTGCGCACGGAGGAGGGGGTCAGGTGTTGTTCAAACTCGCGCTCACGCCAGTGCCGCATCAGTTTTGGCAGAGGGATGCGAACCGGGCAGACCTCTTCGCATCGGCCGCAGGCTGTAGATGCATTGGGCAGCAGACCCGCTTTGTCGATACCCACCATCTGTGGTGTCAGTACTGAACCCATAGGACCCGGGTAGACCCATCCATAGGCTTTGCCGCCGATAGATCCATAAACCGGGCAGTTATTCATACAGCTACCGCAGCGAATGCAGCGCAGCATCTCGTGGAAGTCTCCACCGAGCATATTGCTGCGGCCATTATCGACCAGTACAACGTGGAAGTTTTTCGGGCCATCCTGTTCATCATCACGGCGGCCACCGGTCGACAGGCTGTTATAAACAGAATACTCCTGTCCGGTTGCAGAGCGTGCCAGCAGACGCAGGAACAGACTCATATCCTCAAGAGTCGGAACGACCTTCTCAATTGAGCTGATCGCAATATGGGTATCGGGCAGAAGCTGGGTCAGGTCGCCGTTACCCTCGTTGGTCACGATAATGGTCGATCCGGTTTCCGCGACCAGAAAGTTAGCGCCGGTGATGCCGACATCGGCAGCAACGAACTTTTTCCGCAGCATCTCACGTGCTTCGGTCATCAGCTCTTCGCCGTTCTCGGTGCGTGGACGTTTATGGTGTTCATGGAAGGTGTCCGCAACCTGAGGTACGGTCAGGTGGATTGCTGGCGCGATAATATGGCTCGGCTGGTCCTTGCGAAGCTGCAGGATATACTCACCCAGATCGGTCTCAATCGGCTGAATACCACGCTTCTCAAGATAATCATTCAGTCCGACCTCTTCAGAGATCATCGACTTACCCTTGGTTACCGTTTTGGCACCCACTTTTTCGCAGATCTCATGGATGATGCGGCAGGCATCATCTGCGGTGCTTGCCCAGTGGACCTGTCCACCCTGTTCGTTCACCTTGCGCTCGAATTCATCCAGATAGATATCCAGATTTTCGAGAATGTGGTTTTTAAGGTCACGGGCCTGATCACGTAATGCATCAAATTCGGGAAGGTTAGCAACCGCTTTGAGGCGGTTTGCTGGCAGACCCACCTTGAACTGATCCAGCGCTTTCTGCAGATTGACATCTTTCAGCGCGATTCGGGCGTTCTCTTTAAACTCCGGGCTATGGATCTCAACCATAATCAGCTCCTTACCTCGTATGCCAGATCTGTTTCGCCTTCACCGATCGCGGGAGTATCGGTCATTCCCGCCAGTATCTCGATGTAATGACGCGCTTTAACTGCTTTACCCTCACGGGATAGCTTGCCAGACATGTTCAGCAGACATCCCAGATCACCGCCGAGCAGCATCGGAGCTTCCGAAGCACTGATGTTTTTGGTCTTGTTGCTGACCATGCGGTTAGAGATTTCAGGGTATTTAACGCAGAAGGTACCACCGAATCCGCAGCAGGTTTCAGCCTCTTCCATCTCGTTGAGCTCAACGCCTTCAACCTGAGCAAGCAGCGCGCGTGGCTGTTTTTTGATTCCCAACTGGCGTAAACCGGAGCAGGAGTCGTGGTAGGTTACCTGCTGATCAAACCGCTGATCGACCAGTTGTAGAGGCTGGACGTTGACGAGGAAGTCGCCAATTTCGTAAGCACGTGCTTTTAACTGTTCAGCACGTTGCAGCCAGTCAGCTTCATCCTTTAGCAGCTCAGGGTAGTAGTGCAGCATTCCGATACAGGAGCCTGATGGACCAACAACATACTGGTAGCCATCAAACTGTTCAATCATCTGCTTCGCCAGAGCTTTGGCTGTTTTACGATCGCCGGAGTTGTAAGCGGGTTGCCCGCAGCAGGTTTGAGTTTCAGGTACTTCGACCTGACAGCCAGCCATCTCGAGTAGCTTAATACTCGCAAAGCCGATCTCTGGCCGGAACATATCAACCAGGCAGGTTACCAGTAGCGCAACCCGGGGTTGTTTGTTATCGGAAGCCATCTCGCGTTAACACCTCTGTTGTTAGTATCTGTTAAGTGAAAGAGACTCTAGTTTCTTCTGAATGGATCAGGATAATAGAGGTTAAACTGGTCGGACCAAAAATGCGACAGATCAGTAAGAGAAATTCTCTGAACGACAAAGCTTACAAACATAGGTGCAGGATGGGGCAGGTCAACAGGTTGCGAGAGACGCTTCTCAACAGGATAGCGACCGCTGATCTGTTGCCGGGTGAACCTCTGGCCTCGGAGCGCCAGCTCGCTCAGGAGTTTGGCCTGGCCCGTTCGACTGTCAACGAGCAACTAACACTGCTGGCTTCCGAAGGGTTTCTGATCCGTTCGCAGGGCAGCCGTTCGCGCGTGGTCAATCTGTTTGAAAAAGAGTTTCACCAGTCAGTATCTGAGTTATCGCTGAATTCGGAAGAGTTGGAACCCATATTCCAGCTTAGGGCAGCGCTTGAGGGCGAGGCTGCGTATTACTGTGCGTTGCGTGCTTCAGAAAATCAGATGGGGGCCATTGCCGTTGAGTATCAGGCGATGGTTAAACGTAACCAGCTTGAAACTACACTCAGTCGAGCCAAGGCAGATCTCCGGTTTCATACACTGATTGCAGAATCGAGTCACAATCTGCCAGTTGTATCCTATAGTCTGCTTTTTTATGAACGATTCTTTAATGCTATCTATATTGCACTGGATCTTACGCTGAAACGTTACGGCAAGTATCCTGATGGTGTTAGGGGACAACACGCAGCGATCTATCAGGCACTGATGAGGCGTGATGCTGAATCGGCCAGAGACTCCGCCAAAAACCATGTGCTTTATACTGCGGCGCGATATAAAGAAGCGTTGCAACCGGCTGATCGGTCAAATTCTTACTAAGCAAACCGGATAGGAAATAAACAGTGTGCTAACCCTAGGCATCGCCGGTGCATCCGGATCAGGTAAAACACGTTTAACTCAGTCGCTGTATCAGATCCTGTCGGAGAAGATGAGAGAGAGCGATATTCTGGTCATTTCGGAAGATCAATACTACCGCGATCAGTCTCATATGAGTTTGGAACAACGCCATGACACTAACTATGATCACCCTAAGGCGTTTGAGCACGAATTGCTGGTGATGCAGATAAAGGCGCTGAGAGCCGGTTGTAATGTCCAGTTGCCGACTTACGATTACCGAGCGCATACGCGTGATTCTAAAACGGTCGAGGCGAAACCACCCCGGGTGCTGTTGATTGAGGGGATTTTGCTGTTTAATCAGCCTGATCTGACGGATTGCTTTAATGCGAGGATATTTCTCGATACCCCACTGGATATATGTCTGGCGCGACGTATCAGACGTGACACGGCTGAACGCGGCAGGACACTGGAGTCAGTGCTTACTCAGTGGGAGGAGACTGTCCATCCGATGTATCGTGAATTTGTTGAACCGAGCAGGATGGAAGCAGATCTGATTATTCCCCATGGCACAGCGGAAGAGATACAGCATCGATTACTCTCAGCTCTGATATCAGGGCTCCTCTGAAACAACCTGAATGGGAGAAACGATTAGTGGTCGATATGCGACGGGCACCCGATGCTCAGGCGTTGGGATTAATGCTGGTGTTCTGCTTAACCCTCGGTTTTCAGCAGGTTGCAATTAAGCTGGCGGCTCCTGATGTGAGTCCGGTATTTCAGTTAGCTATCCGTTATGGTTTTGCCTCTGTTCTCGTCTGGCTCTATATGAGGAAGCAGGATGACAGAATCGATCTGGCGGAAGGCAACTGGAAGCCCGGACTATTCGCCGGTGTACTTTTTGCCGCCGAGTTTCTGCTTGTCGGTGAGTCGCTGAGGCTGACTGCAGCCTCACATACTGTTGTGTTTCTTTATACTTCGCCTATATTCGCGGCACTTCTGCTGCATATTCTGGTACCAGCAGAGCGTATGAGCCCGATGCAGTGGCTTGGGATCTCTCTGGCGTTTGTCGGCATTGCGTTGGCATTTCTCTCTCAGGATAACTCAGCTACCGTTGATAGCAGTCTGTCCGATCAACTCTTAGGGGATGCGCTGGCGATTCTGGCGGGTGCATTATGGGGCGCTACAACGGTTCTGGTCAGAACCTCGCGTCTTGCATTTTGCTCACCTCGCGAAACGCTTCTTTACCAACTAATCGTTGCTTTCGTCGTCCTGACAGTGGCTGCTATCTTGATGGGGCAGTCGTCAATTAACCCAACTCTGACAGCGATAGCGAGTATTGGATTTCAGACACTATTTGTGGCATTTTTTGCGTTTCTGCTTTGGTTCTGGCTGTTGCGACACTATCAGGCATCGCCGATCGGCGTGCTCTCGTTTATGACCCCGCTGTTTGGGGTGCTGCTCAGTGCCTGGATACTTTCTGAACCCCTGTATCCCGGCTTTGTTATGGGAAGTGTGCTAGTTC
The DNA here is from genome assembly GCA_041562495.1 of Marinobacterium sp. Lineage (GTDB taxonomy): Bacteria > Pseudomonadota > Gammaproteobacteria > Pseudomonadales > Balneatricaceae > Marinobacterium_E. The sequence continues at coordinate 7,170 of JBFEXW010000023.1, forward strand.
TTCTCGGGCTGGTGCTGGTAACAGGCTCATCCTGGCTGATGTCGGTGCTGAGACGAAAATCTGACTGAACCCGAATGAAGGCGATGAGTTTCAGCCTTTGCTGGTCGAAGCCTTTGCTCGTTTTTGGCGCGGCTTGGTTACTCGTTTCCGGCGTTTCGATTTTACCGGTTCTACTGCTGGCAGGTTGCGCAACGTTTCAGGAACGCCGCCTGTTTGTATCTGCTCCATCAGAGATATCACCTGTTGGCGCAATGCATCCATAAAGGGTTGATAAGCCTGTTGTCGCTCAGTCATTTCACGAAGCTGGTATTCCCAGTGTGCCGTCATATCTGGATAGGTCGCCTCCTCGGGAAGCGCCTCTATCAGGCCCTGTCCCGCAGCCGTGCTGCGAATGGTTTTTCCCGATCGGTTCAGCAGTTTACGGGTCATCAGTGTTTCGATAATTCCGGCGCGTGTTGCTTCTGTGCCCAGACCATCAGTTTCACGCAGAATCTTCTTCAGCGACTGATCAGATACAAAGCGTGCAATACCCGTCATCGCCTGCAGTAGAGTGGCTTCGGTAAAGTGTTTCGGTGGTTCCGTTTTTCGATCACTGATCAAGCCTTCTCTACAGGTCAGTACACTGCTTTCCGGCAGTGCAGGTACGGCTGCCTCTGGCGGGCCATCCTCCTCGTTAACCTCTTTTCCCATCAGAGCTTTCCAGCCAGCTTTGATCAGCACTCGTCCTTTGGCGATAAACTCACCGCCAGCAATATCAAACACCAGCTTGGAATCTGAACTGACTGCATCTGGGTAGAACTGCATCAGATATTGCCGCGCTATCTGTAGATAGATACGGCGTTCATCTGGTGTCAGAGCGTCAATCTTCTGTCTTTTGGGTGTTGGAATAATCGCGTGGTGAGCATCTACCTTAGCGTCATTCCAGGCTTTGGACTTGATACTGAGATCTGCTCCGGTAACCGCGTCTTCCATCTCGGGCGCATTGAGTCTGATGCTGTTAACGACCTGCTGAGAGTCGTTGTAATGGTCGTTGGGTAGGTGTCTGCTGTCGGATCTCGGGTAAGTGATCAGCTTATGTTTCTCATAAAGCGATTGACAGCAGTCCAGTACCTGTTGCGCGCTGAGACCAAAGCGTTTAGATGCATCGATCTGCAGTGCAGACAGCGAGTAGGGAAGAGGAGAGGGCTGCCTGACGCTTTTCTGAGTCGATTGCTTAACTTCTGCGGGCTGGCCTGTAATACGGGCCGCCACATTCTCAACCAGCTTACGGTGAATGATCCGACCCTCATCATCCATCCATGGAGCACAGGCGTCACTGGGTTGCCAACGTGCATGGATCTCTTCGTTCTGTTCGTTATAGGGGATAAGTGCATCCAGCGTGTAGTAATCACGGGACACGAAATATTTAATCTCGGCATCGCGACGAACCACCAGTCCCAATACCGGCGACTGAACTCTGCCGACCGATAGAACACCCTTATAGCCCGCTTTCTGTCCCAGTAGCGTATAGCCGCGTGTCATATTGATACCGTATAACCAGTCGGCGCGTGAACGCGCTAATGCGGATACCGACAGCGGCATAAAATTACGATTGCTTTGCATCTTTTCGAGCGCTTTTTTGACTGCGGGCGGGTTCAGGTCGCTGATCAGTAACCGCTGCACTCGATCACGTTTAGCTTTGCTTACTTTGCAGTAGTCGATCACCTCATCAACCAGCAACTGTCCTTCCCGGTCTGGGTCTCCAGTATGGATAATCTCATCAAACTCTTTCAGTAGTTTACGGATGACGGTCAGTTGTTTGGATGAGGCACTTCGTGGTTTGAGCTTCCACTGCTCCGGCAGAATAGGCAGGTCAGAGAGTACCCAGCGTTTGTATTTCGGGTCGTAAGCTTCAGGATCCACCTGTTCCAGCAGATGTCCGAGACACCAGGTGACGACGTCGCCATTACCACAGCGGATAAAGCCCTGATCATTTCTGGTAGGGCCGGGAAGCGCTGAGGCTACAGCGCGAGCTAGACTGGGTTTTTCAGCAATAAAAAGGCGAGGCATTAAGCTTACTTGGTTTATATAAAGTACGTTATCAGGCTTCGAGTCGTGCTATCGCGGTCATCTCATCAAGTTTGCTTAGCAGAAGCTGGGTAACCTGAGTATCAACAAGTCCTTTGTTTAGCTGTTCAGTCATAAATTCTGAGACCTGATCGCGCGACAGACCCTTGCGATAGGGGCGGTCCTGTACCATCGCCTGAAATATATCAGCAACCCGAAGAATGCGTGCTTCAAGTGGCAGTGTCGCGCCATCGATACCAAAAGGATATCCAACACCGCCAGGCGCCTCATGGTGACTTGCAGCCCAGAGCGTTATCTCTTCGAATCCTTTAATGCGTTTCAGAATCTGCTGCGTCTCAAAACTGTGGCTGTTGATCGACAGGCGCTCGTCATCGTTGAGTCTGGCTGGTTTGTCTAGAATCTCATCCGGCACTCGAAGCTTGCCCAGATCATGTAGCAGGCCAGCAACCTCAAGCTTATCGCAGTTGTTCTGATCGATTCCAAGATATTCGGCCAGACGTCGTGCGGTTTTTGCAACCCCTCGGGAGTGAGTCACCGTGAACTGACTCTTGGCGTCAACGATACGTGAGAACAGCTCAGCGACTTGAATGATCTCCTCATTGGTGACATGAGATTTCAGTGGTGTTCTGCTCATCTCCTCGAGGCTTGATTGCAGGGCTTTAGGTTCCAGTTCCAACCAGAAAGCTTCATTGTTCGAGGCGCCCATAAACTGCTCAATAAGCTCCGGATCAAAATAGTCGCCACTGTGTGTCTGGATCTCATTGCGAATAGCGGGGCGGTGTTGCAGTACCTGATTACTGGCATACCAGGGCGCGGTCAACGCATCAACGCGGTCAACCAGAAAGATCAGGTTTGCCCGACGGGCGACCAGTGGAAGGATATTGTCGGCAACCATATCCTTCCAGCGTGCGTGGTGATAGCGGATAGGTTCAGCCATCTCCTCAAAATGAGGCAGGTGTCGCAGATATTCTGCACCGATAATAGCGTGCTCCTGGCTGCCCGCCCAGTCAAACTCGGTCACCAGATGGTTATGTTCGCGGGTCTTGGATACGCCTATATCGTGTAACAGACCAAGATCAAACATAAACTGAACTTCTGAGTCAGGGAGTCCCATATGACGGGCACAGGCGGCAGCCATGACGCCAACACGCTTGCCGTGTGCAACGTCATCAACGCCCACCAGATCCAGAGCGTCAGACAGGGCATATATCACTTCACGAAAGTCCGCTTTTATCTTCATCTCTAAGGTCTCTGGGTAGCTGTTTCTTGCATCTTAGACCATTTTTAGGCCCATCCAAAACAGTCTCCGACTGATCTTCGTCAGGTCGTGAACTTTATGAACTTAATGCGCGCAACGTATTGAAAAGAGTTTATCCCCACAAGCTGTTCACTTCGCGGTTCCCTGAATAAAGTCGGTCAACTGCTGCATACAGCGGTAGGGTTTTATACAACGGAGAAAAATAATGAAACTGTCGAAACTCAAGCTCCTGATTGCGGGCGCAACCCTGTCTATTGCTACAACGTCTGGTGCTTATGCTGCCGAGTGTATTGCGCCGGCAAACCCAGGTGGTGGCTGGGATTTTACCTGCCGTCAGGTCGGTAAGGTGATGTTTGATATAGGTGTGGTTGATTCGCCGGTTCAGGTGACCAACATGGCGGGCGCTGGTGGTGGTCTCGCCTATGCGAATGTTGTTAATGAGCGTAATGACGATGATCAGCTGATCGTTGCAGCTTCTACCGCGACAGCTACCCGTCTGGCGCAGAACGCCTATTCAGGAATGACCTCGGATCAGGTGCGCTTCCTTGGCGCAATCGGTGCTGATCCCGGTGTTATTGTGGTTGGCGCAGATTCTCCATATCACACGCTGAACGAGCTGCTTGATGCAGTGATTGCGAACCCTGAACAGCACTCTTTTGCCGGTGGTTCTGCCGCGGGTGGTTATGATCATCTAAAAGTGCTAATGGCGCTAAAGCGCAAAGGCTTTACTGATATCCGTAAGGTGAAATATATCGCCGTTGATGGCGATGCTGATGCTATCACTCAGACAGTTGGTGGGTTCACCTCCGCGATGACCGGTGATATCTCTGGTGTAGTCAGCTTTATCAAGTCCGGACAGGTACGGATTCTGGCATCCTTCACTGATGAGCGTATTCAGATTCCGGGTCTGGATGTCGAGATTCCAACGGCAAAAGAGCAGGGGGTTGATGTTGTAGCCGTTAACTGGCGTGGTCTGTACACACCCAAAGGTGCATCTGAAGCGTCATACCAGAAGTGGAGTCAGGCACTTGCCAAGGTGGCTGAATCTGATGAGTGGAAAGACGCTATGGTCGCTAATGGTCTGGTGAAGTTCACTAAAGTTGGCCCTGAGTTTCAGGCATACCTCGATGGGGTGATGCAAGAGGTTCAGGATATGTCTAAAGAGCTGGGTGTAATTCGATAATGACTGATCGCATAACGGGGTTTATCGTCGTTGTGCTGGCGCTCGCATACTTTGCGGGCGCGACTCAGCTACAACAACCGTTTTTCTCTGACCCTTTGGGTCCCAAGGCTTTTCCGATGGCGATCGCCGCGGTTGCCGCTATCTGCGGTATGGTAATGATTCTTAAACCGGATGAGGAACCAGAGTGGCCAAAACTGATCACGCTGCTTCATCTGGGATTTGCTGTAGTTGCGCTGGTGCTTTATGCCTATGGGATAAAGCCTCTCGGATTTCTGCTCTCTACCGCACTGGTGGGGGCGGCTGTGTCCTATCTGATCCATGCAAATATCAAAACAGCTTCAGTCACTGGTCTCGGCCTTTCTGCCGGACTCTTTCTGATATTTAAGTATGCCTTTGGTTTGAGCCTTTTCGCTCTGCCTCGCTGGCTGATGGGGTAATCTATTATGGAACTGCTTTCAAATCTGGCGCTGGGCTTTGATGTTGCACTATCGCCATTTACGCTGGCGCTGGCTGTTGCTGGCTGTATTTTGGGGACAATGATCGGCTCGCTGCCGGGACTGGGGCCATCCAATGGTGTGGCAATCCTGATTCCACTGACCTTCTCCTTTGGACTGGATGCGACTCAGGCGTTGGTGTTGATGACCAGTGTTTATTACGGCGCTATGTATGGTGGGCGTATATCTTCGATTCTGCTGAATATTCCCGGTGATGAACCGGCAATGATGACCTGTCTTGATGGCTTTCCGATGGCGAAAGCGGGCAGGGCGGGTGATGCATTGGTGCTCTCGGGTGTTGCGTCATTTGTTGGTGCTTTTCTGGCAACGCTTGGCCTGATGATTCTAGCACCGGTTCTGGCGGGTGTAGCCTATTTGTTTGGCCCTGCAGAATACTTTGCGCTCTATATGCTGGCGTTTGCCACGCTGGGTGGCATAGGTTCAAACAATCAGGCTAAAGCGGCGCTGGCAGTCTGTATCGGACTGAGCATCGCGACTATCGGTGTGGATGCGACGACCGGTCTTACAAGGTTTACCGGTGGTAACATGCATCTGTTTGATGGTATTGATTTTCTGGTCGCCATTGTGGGTCTGTTTGCTGTGTCAGAGGTTCTGATGTTTATCGAATCTCATGGTAAGGATTCAGCAATTGGCGTAAAGCTGGAGAGAGTCTCTATACCGTTCAAGGATATACTCGATTCCAAGTTCACCATGCTGCGAGCCACCGGAATTGGCTTTATAGCGGGTCTTTTGCCTGGTGCTGGTGCCTCGTTGGGCAGCTTTCTGGCCTATATGACCGAAAAGGGCGTGTCGCGCGATAAGTCGGTATTTGGCAAGGGTGAACCACGCGGTGTGGCGGCACCGGAAGCGGGTAATAATGCGGCTGCGGGAGGTGCGCTGGTGCCTATGCTAACTCTTGGTGTTCCCGGTTCGGGTACAACGGCAGTACTGCTTGCGCTTCTGATGACGCTGAATATTACGCCGGGGCCTATGCTGTTTGAAGAGCGTCCGGAGGTCGTCTGGGGTCTGATCGCATCGCTGTTGATCGCTAACCTGGTGCTGCTGGTTCTGAACGTACCGCTGGTGAAGATGTTCAGTAAGGTTTTGCAGGTAAAACCCTGGATTCTGTTGCCTGGTGTAACCCTGGTCTCTTTTGTGGGTATCTATTCACTGACTGGAAGCTACTTTGATCTGTTATTGATGATCGGGTTCGGCGTATTGGGTTATATCCTGCGCAAGATGGATATTCCATCGGTGCCAGTGATTCTGGGAATCCTGCTGGGGGGGCATATGGAGGTCAACCTGCGCCGGGCGATGGTATTGTCGGATGGTGACTGGGGTTATCTGTTCAGCTCACCAATCTCAGTCGGACTCTGGATCGCGGCTGTCGTTGGATTTATAGCGCCCTTCTTCCTGCGCGGTAAGTTGAAGATTCCGAGCCAGAATACCTAAGTCTTTGGGGCGTATTGGGTCACGATCGCTTTACGATCGTTCCTACAGGATATCGGCGCTGTAGATACGATCTGCACGAATGTGCAGGTCCTACGAGCCTCTTGTCAGAACCGCAGAGACGTGCCTCAGGCCCGGGTGTAATGCCGTTCAGGTCTGCCGACACTGCCATAGTTGATATCCGCTTTCAGTTCCTGCTGCCCTACAAGAAACTCCAGATAACGTCGCGCTGTTGTGCGGCTTGAGCCGATCGCTTCTCCAACCTGTTCTGCGCTCAGTGCACTATTCCGCTCACTGAAAACCGTTCTGATCTTATCCAGTGTAATTCGGTCTATGCCTTTGGGTAGCTGGATCGTTGCTGGTGTGGACGCGCTGCTTTTTCGATTTCGCGGCAGTAGTTGGTCTACCGTCTGCTGCGAAAGCTTGTCCCGAGTGTGGGTAAGGGTCTGTCTGTGCTCACGATACTGAATCAGAGATTGTTCAAGCCGGTCATAAACCAGTGGTTTAAGTACATAATCAAATACACCTAAGCGCAACGCTTCTGACAAGCTGTCGACCTCTTTCGCTGCAGTAATCATGATTACATCGCAGCAGGCGTTGTTTGATCTGAGCTGCTTTAACAGATCGAGTCCGGAGCCGTCAGGGAAATGGATATCCAGTAACACCAGATCTGGCTTGAGCACCTCAGCCATATCCTCTGCATCCCGGGTGCTGTGGCTGATGCCGATCACCTCGAAGTGATCGATGCGTTCGATAAAGCGGCGCTGGATCTCCGCAATCTGTGGGTCATCCTCCGCAATCAGAACGCGATAGTCTGAGGAGTCAGGCTTCATTTTTTATCCTTGGAATATAAAGCGTGAAACGGGTTCCGCCAGATTCTGTCTGTTCCAGCGTGATTTTTCCACTCAGTTGTTCAAGTGTCTCAGTAATAAGATGAAGACCCAGTCCCCGGTTTTCACCCTTGCTACTGTAACCGGGTTTGAAAATCTGCTCGCGAATCTCATCCGATATACCCAGCCCCTGATCCTCAACCTCAATAAGGATCTCGTCGCCCAGATCGACCATCGACAGAAAAACCGATTCACCTTTGTTGGCCAGATTGGCCTCCAGAGCGTTGTCGATCAGGTTCCCAATTAGCGTAACCATCTGTTGCGATTCTATATGGCTGGGCAATGGGTTCAGGCATGAGTCCTGATCAACCTCCAGTTTCAGGCCCAGTTCGCTGGCGCGATTATATTTTCCCAGTATGCAGCCTGCGATTACCGGGTCGGCCACTGACTCTTTCAGCCAGTTAAGCAGTGCCTGATGCTCAGCGGTTTCCTGGCCGATCAGTTCTAACGCTTCCTGCTTGGCATCCAGCGTGATCAGTCCTGCGATGGTGTGGAGTTTATTCGCGTACTCATGCGCCTGAGAGCGCAAAGCTTCTGCATACTGGCGGATACGGGTGAGTTGGCGACTGACTTCAGCTAATTCATCTTTGAGTCGGAAACTGGCAACTACCCCGGCCAGCTTTCCATCGCGCATAATCGGCAGACGGTTGATAATCAGATGGCGACCATTAATAAGTGTTTCATGATCATATTCTGGCTCACCCGTTTTGAGCATCGTAGGGAGCCTGGTTTCCGGAAGAATATCGGTCAGTAAATGTCC
>JBFEXW010000024.1:0-15221 GCA_041562495.1 Marinobacterium sp.
AGTCGTAAGGTTGTGATTAGAGTACTAATCATGCGATCTTTTACCTATCTTTACATTAAATATATAAAAAGAGATGACTCCCTATGCAGTTAGATCATCTTGAGTATCATTTAAACGGACAGCTGTACAAGCTGGCTTACTGGATGGCGGGTGATAGTGGATCCGATCGGTTGGTGGTCTGCGTTCATGGATTGCTGCGCCATAGTCGTGATTTTGATGAGCTGGCGGCGGCGCTCTCGACAGATGCGCTGGTTGTTTGTCCGGATCTGCCCGGAAGAGGATTGAGTGACTGGCTGGCTGAACCTGAGTTCTACCGTCCGGAAGCCTATTTATCGATCCTGCAGACGCTGCTGGCCCGTTTTCCGAGCAAGCGCGTAGACTGGGTGGGTACTTCGCTGGGAGGTCTGATTGGTATGGGATTGGCGGCATCTGAGAAGTCGCGAATTGATCGGTTAATCCTGAATGATATAGGTCCGGAACTGCCAGCTGTAGCGCTCAAGAGGATCTCTGAAACTGTAGAGGATCTCCGATTTTTAGGTCTTTCATCAGTGACTGAATATCTGCAGCAACGCTATTCAAGTTATCAGAATCTGACTGACCGTCAGTGGCTGCGTCTCAGTCGTTACGGGAGTCGTGGATCTGGAAATGCACAGTTGGCACTGCACTATGATCCGGCGATTGCTCTGAATGCACAGACATCGGCCGTCGAGACGATTAAACTCTGGCCGGTCTGGGAGCAGATCGAACAACCGGTGCTGCTGTTTCACGGGCTGGATTCGGATCTGCTGACAACCGAGATTGTAGAGCAGATGCAGAGCTCGCATGAGGGACTTTCCGTGGTCTCGCTGCCGGGTGTGGCTCATGCGCCTTCGCTGATGGAACCCGATCATCTAAATGCAATTACTGACTGGTTCAGTCGAAACTAGGAACACTCGATGGCACTGCTTGCTCACTGGCCGAAAAACCGTCTGCCTCTGGATCAGAAATCCCGTCAGCATGCGCTGGAAGCCGTTAAGGCAGCTTTTGAACCAACAATCGCAAGTCTGCAGGTAGATCTGGGGCTAGATGAGCTTTTTGAGCAGGTTTATGTACCGCTGGCGTGCTGGGTGCTGGAAAATAAGAAGCCTGGAGTGCCTCTGGTACTGGGGGTTAACGGCGCTCAGGGTTCAGGTAAGGCGCGTCTGTTTAATATTCTTGAAGTGATTCTGGGTGAGGGGTTTGGTCAGAAGATCGTCAGTCTGCGTATTGATGATCTCTATCTGACGCGAAGCGAACGGGATCGTTTATCGCGCGAAGTGCATCCGCTGTTTAAAACCCGCGGTGTTCCGGGTACGCATGATATACGTCTGGGTCTGGATCTGCTGCATCAACTTAAAACGGCTAGACCCGATCAGATCGTTCGTATTCCGGTGTTTGATAAATCGACTGATGAACGCTGTCCTCTGGCATCCTGGCAGGAGTGGGTTGGGCCAACTGATATTATTGTGTTTGATGGCTGGTGTCTCGGAGCTAAGCCGCAGGTAGCGTTGCAATTGGTCGATCCGGTAAACGATCTGGAACGAAACGAGGATCCTGATGGGGTCTGGCGGACCTACGTTAATGAGCGGCTCGCCAACGAGTATCAGTTGTTGTTTAAACAGATAGATCTGTTGGTGATGCTTAAGGTGCCATCGATGCAGGTTGTTTATGACTGGCGTGGTGAACAGGAGCAAAAGCTCGAAGAGCGAGCCGCTTATATCTACGATTATCATCTGCCCAGTGACCCGCTGCGAATCATGAACAGTACCGAGATCAATCGCTTTATTGCGCACTATGAACGGTTGACCCGCTGGATGCTGGATGAGTTAAGCGACCGTGCGGATGTGACACTCAAGCTTAATGAGAATCACAAAATCTACGATATCCTGTTGAAAGACTAGAATCGCTTAATTGCAACTGTCTTAGATCGGCAGGAATGGTGCGGTTGCAACACTGATCATCAGGCGATTAATTGTTCTGTCAGTGGCACCGGCAACCGTCTCAGCGGCAATATCCTGAGTGGCGATCAGCTTGCCAAAGAGGCGTTCGTAACTGAGGTTAACTACCCCTTCATCAATGCTGTCGGAGAGAAGGAATAGCTCTCCGTTTGACGCGTGTGTGTTGCGCAGTAGCCAGGCGACTTTCTCAAGATTGCGGGCGCTGTTATAGAGTTTCTGCTGATCGATCTGATCCAGCATGAAAAATTCATCCTGGTAGTTGTAGCTGGCGTGTAGCATACCGGTGATCGCGATCATCATCGCAAATACCCTGTCGCCCTGATAGGTTTCGTCAAAAGCGAGTGAAAGCGCATCCAGACCATAAAGGTTGTTCAGCTCAGCATGGCGAACTGGACGTGGCTTTCCTAACAGCTGTTTCAGACGCATCTCAATGGTGGTGCCGGGGGCTGCTTTGGTGAGTTCTCTCGGGTTGCGCTTATAGAGTTTGATAGTGAGCTGACGGCTGAAAGAATTCACTGACTGGATATGTGAATCAAGGATCATATCCAGATCAGATTTGGCCAGATTCTGGATGCGAATCTCTTTGTTAGCCAGCCCCTGACAACCGCTAAGAAGACCGATAAGGGTGACAATAATGAGGTTTTTGGCTACGGACATCAATTTGGGTTCAATCGCTTATCGCTGAGACAGAGGGATAGTATAAACTTAGCTGAGTTTAATTGATCAAGATGAGCTTTGTCTTTAGGTGGCATTAACACCTTTGAATGATCAGATTGGAGGCAACAGATGTTAGACAGGTTAGATGTAAGTGGTGTCAGACGCGAGTATAAGGTCGCTGGGCTGGATCGGGATAATCTGGCAACAGACCCCTTTGAACAGTTTAATGACTGGATTGAAGCCGCGTTGGCGAGAGATCCATCAGAGGCGACCTCAATGACGTTGGCAACAGCTGATGCGGATGGCTATCCGGCAGCGCGCATCGTGCTGTTAAAAGATTATGGTGAAACAGGCTTTACCTGGTTTACCAATTACCAGAGCGATAAGGGACAGCAACTGGCTGAGAACGCACGTGCGGAACTGCTGTTCTACTGGCCGCGCCTTGAGCGTCAGGTACGTATTCGCGGTCAGGTTGAAAAGGTTTCCAGAGAGGCCTCGGAGAACTATTTTTCATCGCGGCCAACAGCCAGTCAGATTGGAGCTCTGGCTTCAAATCAGAGTCAGACAGTTGAGAATCGAGAAATTCTGGAGGAGCGGGTTACCTCACTTCGTAAAGAATATGCGGCGGGGGTTCCCTGTCCTGAGCACTGGGGTGGCTACCGTTTGATACCCGAGCGTTTTGAGTTCTGGCAGGGGCGTGAGAACCGTTTGCATGACCGCTTCCGTTTTACACGTACAGCCGATGGTTGGCAGATTGACCGTTTACAACCTTAATAAGAGATGAGTATGCAGATCGATAAAAACGCCTATGTTGAGTTTCATTATGCCCTGATTGATCAGGGCGAGGTTCAGGAGGGGACGCGTAGCGATGATCCTCTGTCGTATGTACATGGCTATCGGATGGTGGTTCCGGGTCTGGAACAGGCGATGCAGGGTAGAGACGCAGGTGACCATTTTCAGGTTGAAGTCCCACCTGAAGCGGGTTATGGAGAACGCGATGAGTCTCTGATTGAGGTCCTGCCAAGGGAAGCTTTTGAGGGGATGCCTGGATTGAAGAAGGGTCTTCTTGTGCAACTGGAGGATGAAAACGGAGAGCCAACGCTTGCGCGTATCCTTGATCTGGATATTCGTGAGGTAAAGCTGGATACCAATCATCCCTATGCAGGTCAAACACTTAACTTCGATGTCGAGGTGATTAGTGTGCGTCCTGCAACTGCGGAAGAGATCGCTGATGCTGAGGCTAATCTGGCTTAGTACCAATAAGTTGATCGGCGTCAATTTTTGACCTGAGCTCTATTGAGATGGATCAACTATGCTTAACGGGCAACCCTCTATAGTCATATCTAAGATTAGATAAAAATGTTTACATGCTAGGAGAACGTCATGTTTGGTGTAGATGCATACTCTTTGGAAGTTCTGGTGCCGAGTGTCATAGGTGTTATCGCAATGGCAGCGGCGATGGTCTGGGCGTTCATTAAAGTAAAACATCTAATGGAAGAGGATGGTAAAAAGTAGAACTTTTTCGCTTCTATACTTTAACATCCTCTCGTAGGCCAAGTAGACTTCTCCTTCTGATCCAGCAGGAGGAGAAGTGGCTAATTATTTTCGACTGACGTCCCGTCAGCAAACGGAAACGGTTGTTAACAAAAGCCGTTTTATCGCAACTGCAATTCCCCTTCGGGATCTCGATTCTTTATATCAGCTTCAGACTGATCTGCGCGCCGATCATGGTCGTGCCAATCACCACTGTCTTGCTTATGTCTTGGGTGATCCGGCAAAACCCCTGTCTGCCGGAAGTTCGGATGATGGTGAACCCTCCGGAACAGCTGGAAAGCCGATGTTGAATATTCTGTTACAACGTCAGGTTGGTGAAATTGGTGTGGTTGTTACCCGCTATTTTGGCGGCGTTAAATTGGGTGCCGGTGGTCTGATCAGGGCTTATGCCGGAGCGGTTTCGGCGCTGCTTGATGAAGCTGAGCTGGAGGAGGTTGAACCGCAACGGCTTGTATACCTGTCCTATCCCTATTCTCTTGAGTCTAAGCTGGCTGGTGTGTTTAGCGCAGCCGAAGTTCAGGTGATTGAGCAGGAGTTCACAACCGAGGTGCGTAAACAGTTATCGTTACCAGCATCTTTGGCGGGAGACTTTGAACGGTCGTTAACATCGTTAGAGTATCTGGGCGTGGTTCATCGCTGGGGGGATGAATAGCGATATGTAAGCGCTGGTATGGTTGCAGTTTGTTTCCAGCAGATCCGAAATCAGTTTATGCCGGAATGGGACAGGGCGGGAGTAAAACGGGCGGGCAGGAGAGAGTCCTGCCCGCCAAAGGTGTAATCTTGAATTAGGCTGCCTGGAGGCGATTCAGTACGACTTCGCGAGTGTTACGCAGTTCGCTGACAAAAAGGGTGTTCAGGAATTTACCGCTTTTTTTCGCAAGACCGCTCATGTAAAGGGAACGCTCCAGCTTTGCTGAATCAAGCAGTTTTTCCATAGTTGCGTTGTTTGCTGTCATCATGGCTATTTCCTCTTTCGTAAATTCTGTTCAACTGCTGCTTATACTAATGGATTAATTTGACCTCGAAAAACGATGCTTTTTTCATATATAGTTGAAAAAATCTAACGTATAGCTGTTTGTTGTCAGTGTTTAATGCGGGTTTAGATGACCGTGATTCAGTCGCTGTTGGCGATAGGGAAGATGCCAAAAGGTGCTTTGATGTGGATTAAAACTAAAGGGGAATAGGGGGGGCTGGAGTGCTTAGATTATTCAGGTATTGCGTTGTCTTGCCTGATAGAGAGCGGCGTCAGCCACCAGTATTCTGGCGGCTGACTATAGATCTGGTGCTCGGCCTAGACCGAACACCTTAATGATCAGAGTTTTTCAATCGTTGCGTACTGTTCCAGAAGAAGAGCTCGGGAGTTGCTCGCTTCATCCGCTTTAGCGCGCTCCTTGGCAACTACCTCTTCAGGTGCGTTGGAAACGAATTTTTCGTTACCCAGCTTCTTCTCGACCCGGTCAATTTCGCCAGTCAGACGGTCAATCTCTTTCTTCAGACGTGCCAGTTCTGCATCCTTGTCGATGAGGCCGGCCATTGGAACGAGAACTTCCATCTTTCCAACCAGCTGTGTAGCTGACATCGGTTTATCATCACCGGCATTCAACCAGATCAGGTCGGAAAGTTTGGCCAGTTTTTTCAGGAAGGTGGCGTTCTCTGTTAGGCGACGCTGATCATCGGATGTGCCATTGGCAAAGAGTAACTCCAGCTCTTTCGATGGTGGAATCTTCATCTCACCACGGATATTACGTACCGCAGTGATCACGCCCTTAAGCCACTCGATGTCGCTTTCGGCCTGCTCATCAAGCTTCTCGACACTGGCTTCAGGGTAACGCTGAAGCATCAGTGTTTCACCTTCAACATCCGCCAGTTCTTTAATCTGCTGCCAGATCTCTTCGGAGATGAATGGCATCATCGGATGGCTGAGACGCAGAATGGTTTCCAGTACGCGAACCAGTGTGCGGCGGGTGCCTCGTTTTGCTGCATCGCTGGCATTTTCGTCCCACAGAACTGGCTTGGAGAGTTCCAGATACCAGTCACAGTACTGGTTCCAAACGAAGTCGTAGAGTGTCTGGGCTGCTAGGTCGAAACGGTATTCATCCAACTGTTTGGTCAGTGTCTGTTCGGTGCGCTGCAACTGGCTGATGATCCAGCGGTCGGCGAGAGACAGTTCAACCTCATTGCCGGTCTGGCCACAATCTTCGCCTTCGGCGTTCATCAGCACGTAGCGCGCGGCGTTCCACAGCTTGTTACAGAAGTTGCGATAGCCTTCGAGGCGTTTCATGTCCCAGTTGATATCACGACCGGTAGACGCCAGAGCTGCCAGCGTAAAGCGCAGTGCGTCGGTACCGTGTGCGCCTATGCCTTCAGGGAACTGCTTCTCGGTACGCTTGCCGATCTTCTCTGCAAGCTGCGGCTGCATCATATTCCCGGTACGTTTTTCCAGCAGGTCAACCAGAGAAATACCGTCGATCATATCCAGCGGGTCGAGTACGTTGCCCTTGGATTTAGACATCTTGTCACCGCTTTCATCGCGGATCAGTCCGGTTACATAGACGGTTTTGAACGGTACCTGTGGCTTACCATCTTCATCCTTCATGAAGTGCAGGGTCATCATGATCATACGAGCGACCCAGAAGAAGATGATATCGAAACCTGTTACCAGAGTGTCGGTTGGATGGAAGGTCTTCAGACGATCAGTGTTCTCCGGCCAGCCAAGTGTGCCGAAGGTCCACAGCGCTGAACTGAACCAGGTATCCAGAACATCATTGTCCTGACGCAGTTCAAGCTCCAGATCCAGATTGTATTTCTCGCGAGCAGCTTCAGCAGAAGCGGCAACGTAAACGTTACCCTGATTGTCATAGAACGCAGGGATACGGTGACCCCACCAGAGCTGACGGGAAATACACCAGTCTTGAATATCACGCATCCATGCGAAGTACATGTTCTCGTACTGCTTGGGTACAAATTTAATATCGCCATCTTCAACCGCTTTGATCGCAGGTTTGGCAAGCGTCTTGGCATCGCAGAACCACTGGTCGGTCAGCATCGGTTCAATCACCACGCCACCTCGATCTCCGTAAGGAACGGTCATCGGGTTCTCTTCGATCTTAACCAGCAGCCCCAGCTCTTCCATCTCTGCAACAACAGCTTTACGTGCTGCAAAGCGCTCCATACCCTGATATTTCTCTGGCAGAGAGGCGTCTATTTCAGTGTTCAGACTACCATCGGCATTGAAAACCTGAGCCTGTTCACGGATGTCAGCGCTCAGTGTCAGAACGTTGATCATCGGTAACTGCTGGCGCTGACCAACAGCATAGTCATTGAAATCGTGCGCGGGAGTGATCTTAACGCAGCCGGTACCCTTTTCCATGTTGGCATGTTCATCCGCCACGATAGGGATACGGCGACCAACCAGTGGCAGTTCAACAAACTTGCCGACCAGGTTGTCGTAGCGCTCATCTTCGGGATTTACCGCAATCCCGGTATCACCCAAAAGCGTCTCAGGACGAGTAGTACCTACAACGATGTAATCAAGGCCATCTTTAGTTTTGACGCCATCGGCGAGGGGGTAGCGCAGGTACCACATCTTGCCGGTGACTTCGCGGTTCTCAACTTCAAGGTCGGAGATAGCGGTGTGGAGTTTTGGATCCCAGTTGACCAAGCGTTTACCGCGGTAGATTAGCCCCTCATCGTAAAGGCGGACGAAAACCTCCTGAACGGCATGGTAGAAGCCTGAGTCCATGGTGAAACGCTCGGTTTCCCAATCCACTGAGTTACCCAACCGGCGCATCTGACGGGTAATGGTACCGCCGGATTCACCTTTCCACTCCCAGACCTTTTCAATGAATGCATCACGTCCAAGATCGTAGCGGCTCTCACCCGTCTCAGCTGCAAGCTTACGCTCAACGACCATCTGGGTTGCGATACCCGCATGGTCTGTACCCACCTGCCACAGGGTGTTTTTGCCCTTCATGCGCTGATAGCGGATCAGTGTATCC
This sequence comes from Marinobacterium sp., assembly GCA_041562495.1. Classification (GTDB taxonomy): domain Bacteria; phylum Pseudomonadota; class Gammaproteobacteria; order Pseudomonadales; family Balneatricaceae; genus Marinobacterium_E. Next base: position 8,186 of record JBFEXW010000024.1, read on the forward strand.
ATCAGCGTATGCTGGAATGCATGACCCATGTGCAGACTGCCGGTGACGTTCGGCGGCGGAATCATGATTGAGTAGGGAGTGCCTTCACCTGAAGGGGCAAAGTAGCCTTTCTCTTCCCATTTCTGGTACCACTTCTGTTCAATCGCCTGGGGCTGGTAGGTCTTATCCATGGGGCTGTGCAGTCTCTTCTACAAAAACGCTCGGTCGCAGGGGAGTATGCGACACAAATTTAAGGATTAAAGGCGGGGATTATACCTAGAGTGGAGCCCCTTATACAGGGTTGGGCACTATTCGGATTGCAGCGCGTCAACCGGGTCCAACTGGGCGGCCTGACGAGCGGGAACAACACCGCTGATCAGACCGGTGAACGTCGAGATCAGAATTGCCAGTGTAAGATAGAAAGGGCTGAGGCTGATGGGTAGCGCTGGCAGCAGATAGCCGAGCAGTGCAAGAATTACAAAGGCTGCAAGAATGCCGATCAGACCGCCAGCGACTGAAAGTAATACCGATTCGGTCAGAAAAAGACCCAGAATACTCCGGTTGCTGGCACCCAAGGCTCGCATCAAACCGATCTCTGCCTGGCGCTCATGCACGCTGGTAACCATAATGGTCAGGATACCGATACTGCCGACAACCAGAGAAATTGCACCTAATCCAGCTATGCTGAGGCTGAGTACATCGAGGATGCGTCCAAGCGTGGACATCATCTGATCCTGAGTGGTGATCGAGAAGTCCTCGTTTTTGTGGCGGTTGACCAAGCGTTCGGTGATTAAATTGACCATCTGTTCAGAGGTGTATCCAGCGCTGTAGGTGATATCGATCTCCATCAGCCCGGCGCGATTGAATAGTGCCAGCGCCCGTTCCGCATCTACGTACACGATATCGTCCAGGTCGTATCCGAGCATCTGACCCTTGGGTTCGAGTATGCCTACTACCCTGTAGCGCTCTCCGCCAACCCGGATAAAACTGCCCAGCGCATTTCGGCTCTGGAACAGCTCCCGCCAAACCTTGGCGCCCAATACTGCCTGAGGCAGGGGATAGCCGCCTTTCGCATCAGGCAGGAAATTGCCCTGCAATAGTTTGAATTTCCAGGCTTCTGGCATTGCGTAACCAACACCCAGAATATCGGTATAACGAACTCGCCCCTGATGTTCGATGGCGCCGGTTCCCTGAACGACAGGTATGACAGTTTCAACGCCGGGTAAACGCGCCAGAGATATTGAGTCCCCAAGCGTTAGAGGGCGGGTACTGGCCAGCAATGCTCCGGTACCGCCGGTTTGGGTGCGCCCTGGGTTAACCGCTATGATGCGGGTGCCAAATTGAGAAAAGGTTTCGAGAATATAGCGTTGTACGCCCTGACCGAGACTGGTGAGCAGTACCACCGACATAATTCCGATTGCTATACCCAGCATAGTCAAAGCAGATCTTAGCGGAGCGGCACTGATACTCCGCGTAGCAAACCAGATAAAATCCTTAGGTTGCATGGCCAGCTCCCCGCAGCGCGACGACTGGATCCAGTCTTGCTGCGCGTCGGGCGGGTAACCAGGCGAAGATCAGCGCGATGAACAGTGCAACGCAGACTGAAGCGATCAGCGACCAGATCGGGATCTGATACGGCAGTAGTGGCCAGCTCAGATGCGCGAAAAACAGTAACAGGGTTCCGCAGATCACGCCCAGAACGGCTCCGATGATCGCTAACAGACCTGCCTCCAAGAGAAACAGGGCTAAAACTGTTTGTTCTGCGGCGCCCAGTGCTTTCAATAAGCCGATTTCGGCGGTGCGTTGCGTTACGCTGATCAGGGTGATGTTCATGATCAGTATCCCGGCGACGAACAGGCTGATGCCGGCAATCGCGACAACAACGGCGGTCAGTACGTTCAGAATCTGGTTAAAGGTGCTCAGTAGTGCGTCCTGAGTCACCAGGGTGACATCGGGTTCGCCCGCATGTCGGCTGGCGATCAAGTCGAGCAGGGGAGGCTTGATGGTCTCGATAAACTGATCCTGTGACAGCTTGATCAAAAGCCGGAACAGTCCGGGTGTATCGAACAACTGCATCGCAGACCGGATAGGTATGACTACGGCATTACTCATATCCGTCCCCAGAGATACGCCGCTGGGTTCCAGTATGCCGATAACTCTGAAGCGGCGCTCCCCTAGTCGGATCCAGGTTCCCAGTGGGTTCTGGGCGGGATAAAGCTCCTGCGCAACTTTGTTTCCAATGATAGCAACGGCAGCTTCCAGTTGGTTGCTGTTGGCGGGCAGGTTACGTCCGGACTGAAGCGCGATTCCTCTGAGTTTTAGCAGGTGTTCGTTAGCGCCGAGAACAATTAGCTCCCGATTGAGGCCTCCTGCATAGGCTTCGGTTAGTCCGGCGATCAGAGGTACGGTATATTCGACCTCCGGAAATCGTTCAATTGCTTCGGCATCCTCAATAGTCAGGTCGCGGGCGGATTCGCCAGTCAGAGGAGGTAAACCTCCCTGCGTCTCTTTTCGTCCGGGTAGCATAATCAGCGTATCCCGACCGAGCAGAGAAAACTCCTGAAGCACAAACTGGCGGGCACCTTCGCTGAGACCCGTCAGCAGAAGGACTGACATTACTCCAATACTGACGGAGATCAGTGCCATCAGTGTACGAAAACGCTGGCGACTGAATAACTGCAGGCTGAAGTTTAACTGGTCAACCCATCTCATCAGCCGATCCGCTTTTTATCCGAAACTAAACGACCATCGGTGAGCAGTAGTTGTCTCTCCGCTCGCCCGCCTATCTGGGCGTCATGAGTCACTACGATCAGGGTAATTCCCTGTTTGTTAAGGTTCTCCAGAAGATCTACCACCTTCTGACCGGAGGTCGAGTCCAGATTTCCAGTTGGCTCATCGGCCAGCAGTAATTCCGGTTCGGTGATGGCTGCGCGGGCGATTGCTACGCGTTGTCGCTGTCCGCCAGAGAGTTGCTGAGGGCGTTGCTGCTGATACTTCTCTAATCCAAGGCGGGTAAGTAGTGAGCGCGCTTTCTCTCGGCGTTCACTCGGCGGGACTCCGGCGAGGGTCAGCGGAAGTTCTACATTCTCCTGTGCAGTAAGCCGATCTATCAGGTGGTAGGCCTGAAACACAAAGCCGATATGCTGGTTGCGCAATTCGGCACGTTGTGCCTCACTTAAGGTGGTGGTTTCTATCTCTTTGAATCTATAACTGCCTGAGGTTGGTCTGTCGAGTAACCCGAGTTGATTTAGCAGCGTTGATTTTCCCGATCCTGAAGGCCCCATGATGCTCAGGTACTCACCCTGGTCGATCTTGAGGTTAATGGCGTTAAGCGCCATGACGGGCTGTCCGCCAAGAATATAGTGCCGATGCAGATCGTGAAGATCGATCATTTTGAGGAGCTCTGTGGTTGAACTTTGGCGGTTTTCAGTTCGCTGATATTTTCGATTCGCGACAGGATCAGGTCACCTTCGTTCAGGCCTGACAGAACCTCTGTCCAGGTCCAGTTACTGAGTCCGGTGTTGATCTGAACTGATTCAAGCGATTGGTTATCCGCTTTATAACGGTAGACCTCTGAACCGTTCAGTATCGCTTCAGTCGGAATCCGTAAAACCTGATTTTTCAGGTCCGTAATGACCTCGACATCGGCGCTGTATCCAACCAGTAGGTTGGCATCCTCAGGTAGCGGCGTGAAGTGCGTGTCGATCAGCAGGGTACGCGCCTGTTTCTCCTCCGCAGAGATAGTGGCAGCGGTACGCCCAACGGTGCCCTGAAATATCTGGCCTCTGAATGCATCAAGCGTGATTCTGGCGTGTTGACCGATTGTTACATGAGAGGCTTCGACTTCGTCGATCGGTGCTTCAACGTAGAGGCAGGAATCATCTATCAGGTCGACGGCAGGAGGGATGCTGACGCCCGGAGAGGAGGGCGTTGCAAACTCGCCAACCTCTGCGTTGACGGTGCCGACAATACCGGCGAAGGGAGCATAAAGCCGGGTTTGTTCCAGTTGCACCTCGGCCAGTTTCAGTGCCATATCGGCATGTTCTCTGATCGCTGTGGAGTGACGGCACTGTAGGTCCTGAATATGGGCTTCGGTTCGCTGCTGGTCGAGTCGTTCAGTTGAGATCAGTTTCTGACTGGCCAGCGATTCAGCACGGATCGCTTCTCGCTTAGCGAGAGAGGCCTGGCCACAGCTGCGTTCATCAGCGATCCGTGCTGCTTTCTGGTCACTGCGAGCCAGTTCTACTCTGACCTGCTCCTCATCATTCTGAAGCTCTAGCAGCAGCGCGCCTTTTTTGACTCGCTGACCTTCATCTGTCAGCAGGCGGGACACGCGTCCGCCAGTACGCAGTGAAAGCTGAGATCTCTGGCAGGCTTTAATTGTACCAGCACGGCTGTTAGCGGCGATGCGCTCCACGGTACCCGGAGTGACTTCGTAGGTTTGAATGGGAACAGGCTTGATGGGTCTGAGCTTCCAGCCGGTAATGGCCAGAACTGCTATTGTTATGATCAGAAGCCACTTTTTCATCAGAAGACTGCTCCTTCAGTTTTGAGGCTAGTTGCTGCGTTGGTCGTGCCGGTGAAGCTCCCATCCGGCCTCTTTGCGCAGTTTGTAACTATTGCGAGTGGCTGCGAGTACATCGGGAGACTGGCTGACGATCTCTACCACCCGGTTGAACTGTGCGGCAGTATCCGGCGGCTCTGTTCCCAGATTGATCAGCAGATCGGAGTCGGGCTGCAGGAGTTCTGCTTTATCGGTGAGCTGAACGCTATTAAACGCAGCATTCGAATTGCTGTGCAGAATAGCGTGCGGAATAAAAGAGTCGGCGCGGAAACTCCAGAGGCGCTGATCCAGTTGGTTCAGATCGGCTTTCGAACTGGTGTAGATGCTGACTTTGAGCCCCTGTGAAATCGCTTTCTCACAGAGGCGGCAAGCCAGTAGTTCCCGACTGTCATAGTCGGCACTGCCTAGAATGTAGTAATCCGCGCGTGGCAAGGTTAGCCCTCTTTCTGCTCAGCGATATCCAGCAGGTACTGGCTTAACAGCGGTACGCAGCGGCCTGTCGCGCCCTTCTGTTTGCCGCTGTTCCAGGCTACGCCAGCGATATCAAGGTGAGCCCAGGTGGTCTCCTTGGTAAATCTGGACAGGAAGCAGGCGGCTGTAATGGTACCTGCAGGTCGTCCACCTATGTTGGCAATATCTGCAAAGTTTGTATCCAGTTGCTGCTGGTATTCATCCCACATTGGTAGCTGCCAGACGCGATCATATGCGTATTCGCCTGCATCGAGCAGTTTTTCGGCCAGAGACTGGTCGTTACTCAACAGGCCTGTTGCATGATGACCCAGCGCAATGATGCAGGCGCCAGTGAGTGTCGCGACATCGATTATGCTGGCGGGTTTGAACTTCTGTACGTAGGTCAGTGCGTCGCAGAGCACCAGACGTCCTTCTGCATCAGTATTCAGAATCTCTACGGTCTGGCCGGAGAGTGTTGTTACAACATCGCCCGGTTTGGCAGCGCGTCCGCTTGGCATATTTTCAGCAGCAGCGACAACCACTACGAGGTTTATCGGCAGTTGCATCTCGGCAACCGCTTCAAGCGTTCCCAGTACGCTCGCTGCACCACACATGTCGAACTTCATCTCGTCCATCTCGGCGCCCGGTTTAAGGCTGATACCGCCGGTGTCGAAGGTGATCCCTTTGCCGACAAGCGCATGAGGTTGCTCATCCTCATCAGCGCCAGTGTATTTCAGAACGATAAGGCGTGGTGGGATCTCGCTGCCCTTGCCTACAGCAAGCAGTGCGCCCATTCCCATCTCTTCAATCTGAATTTCATCAATGATTTCAGCAGAGACATTATCAAACTCTTCAGCCAGATTCAGGGCATGCTCAGCCAGATAAAGAGGTGTGCAGATATTGCCGGGAAGGTTACCCAGCTCTCGTGCTGAGCTGACCCCGTTTGCAATTGCAACGCCGTCCAGAAGTGCACCCTCGCCGAGTTCTGTTTCATCTTCAGCAAGCAGAATATGAATGTGGGCCAGTTTTGTTTGATCGGCTTTTTTACTCTTTGTCGCATCGTACTGATAGAGGCTGGCTGAGCACCACTCAACAGTTTGACGCGTTTCCTGATAGATATCGCTCTGTTCTTCAGTCAGGCTGTTGAGTGCAAAGGTCAGTGTTGCAACGCCAAGCTTCTGTACATCCGAAATAGCGCCCTGAATCACCTTTTTACGCTCAACTGCAGTAAGCGAAGCTTTATCTCCAAGTCCGACCAGAAGTATGCGTGTAGCACTGACGCCAGGCACTGAACGGAGTAGTTGTGATTCTCCCGACTTGCCAGAAAAGTCGCCCGCATCAATTAATGACTGAAGATAACCATCAGAAGCCTGATTGACTGTTTCTGATGAGGGTGTGTAACGACTGTCAGTACCAATGCCAATAACCAGACAGTCGGTTGTCAGATTGGCGACATCCCCATTTACAATTTCGAAGTCCATAGATGTTCCTTAACAAGACAAGTGGGATAGTTTAAGTAATAATGCGGCAGCCCTAAGGCTGTGACCTAAGGTCACTATAAGCCACCTGCGCAGATTGTAAACCATGCAACCCACAGGGACAGCGTATTGCTATTATTTCGTTATCTGACCCGCGAAGTTTTGTTGAGCAGCCTGGCTGTTTCCTCGGTTCTTCTGTTGATTATCACAAGCACGCATCTGATTAGGTTGTTGGGAGATGCTGCTGCCGGTGAAATCTCCACGTTGGTCGTATTAAATCTCGTATGGAATCGTATTCCCCAGTATCTCGAAACATTACTTCCGCTTGGATTGTTTCTGGGTATTCTGCTGGCTCATGGGCGGTTTTATCTTGATAGCGAAATGGTAGTAATGCGGGCCTGTGGATTAAGTCATCGACGGCTCGTGTTTTATGCCCTTGGACCGGCATTGATTGTTTCACTGTTAGTGGCATTTGTAAGTTTATATCTCACGCCAACGGGGATGTATGAGGTTAAACGGATCATGGCGGACCAGCGTAAACGGACTGAGCTGGAAATACTGGTAC
>JBFEXW010000025.1:0-15078 GCA_041562495.1 Marinobacterium sp.
GCTTACCGGGACTATCTTCTTGAACAGTTCGACAGGTTGTCTCGAGAGCTGCGCACTGATGCAGACGAAAAGGCTGCTGATGCGGTGGCTGAATTAATAGAAAAACGTTTGGATGTCTATGGAACCGGGGCTTGAATATCCTGCTAAGTCAGGGATTGTTGGTGTTGATGAGGTGGGGCGAGGGCCACTCGTTGGTGATGTGGTTGCCGCCGCTGTGATCCTTGACCCGGCCGATCCAATCCCTGGACTGAAAGATTCAAAGAAGTTATCTGAGAAACGACGCCTGCAGCTCAGTGAAGAGATAAAAAGTCGGGCGTTGAGCTGGTCGATAGGGGTAGCAACGCCGGAAGAGATCGACAATATCAATATTCTCCACGCGAGTATGCTTGCCATGAAGCGTGCGGTAGAACAGTTGGCCTCTCCCATTACGCAGGTGTATATCGATGGTAATCGATGCCCCGATATTCAGCATCGTTCCGAAGCGATAGTAAAAGGGGATGCACGTATGGCGTGTATCGCTGCTGCTTCGATCATCGCTAAAGTGCATCGCGACCAACAGATGCTGGAACTGGATAAGCTTTATCCTGAATATCGTTTTGCCAAACACAAAGGCTATCCAACCCGGGATCATCTCGATCTGCTGTCCCGGCATGGTGTGCTTTTGCCCTATTATCGTCAATCATTTGGCCCCGTTAAGCGTCTGTTAGAGGGAATTCAGTAGTGTCCGCCCAATTTGTACATCTCCGTGTCCACTCCGAATACTCGCTTTACGATGGGCTGGTACGTATCAAGGAACTGGTTAAGGCGGCCGCAACGAATCAGATGCCGGCAGTAGCCTTAACCGATCAGACCAATCTGTTTGCACTGGTTAAATTCTATAAGGCCGCGTTGGGGGCTGGTGTTAAGCCGATCAGTGGCGTTGATCTCTGGGTTGTTGATGATGTTGATCCCGAAGCACCACCTTTCCAACTCACGCTGCTGGTGAAAAATGGTCGGGGCTATCGTAATCTGATGGAGCTGGTTTCGCGTGCGTATGCTGAAGGGCAGACCATTGATCCTGAACGTGCGCTGATCTACCGTAGCTGGATTGTGGAACAAGCTGAAGGGCTGATCGCTTTGTCAGGTGGTCGCTTTGGTGAGCTGGGGCAGATGATGCTCAATGAGAAGCCGGAAGCTGAAGAGCGTTTGCGTGAATGGATGGCGCTTTTCCCTGATAGCTTTTATCTGGAACTGCAGCGTACAGGCCGCCCTGATGAAGAAACGCTGATCCATCGCAGCGTTGAGCTGGCAAATAAAACCGGCTGTCCGCTTGTTGCGACCAATGAGGTGATGTTCGTCTCTTCGGATGATTTCGAGGCGCATGAAGCGCGAGTCTGTATCAACCAGAGCCGCACACTGGAAGATCCAACACGTCCCAGAGTCTACTCTGATCAGCAGCATTTTCGCACGTCTGAGGAGATGTGCGAGCTGTTTTCCGATATTCCCAGTGCGCTGCAGAACAGCGTAGAGATTGCACGCCGCTGTAATATCGAAATTGAGCTCGGAACCTATTATCTGCCGCGCTTCCCGATCCCCGAAGGGGTGTTGATGGATGACTATTTTCGTCACGTCTCCAAGCTCGGATTGGAGGAGCGTCTCAGTTTTCTATACGATCGCAGTGCACCCGATTTTGCAGAGATCCGTAAGCCCTATGATGAACGTCTGGCATTTGAGCTGGATATCATCATTCAGATGGGTTTCCCCGGTTATTTCCTGATCGTAATGGACTTCATTAAGTGGGGTAAGGAGAACGGTGTACCTGTAGGCCCCGGGCGAGGGTCGGGTGCGGGCTCGCTGGTGGCGTATGCGCTGAAGATCACCGACCTGGATCCGCTTGAATATGACCTGCTGTTCGAACGATTCCTGAACCCTGAACGCGTATCCATGCCTGACTTCGATATCGACTTTTGTATGGATAACCGCGATCGGGTAATCGATTATGTGGCGGAAACCTATGGTCGTGATGCAGTCTCTCAGATCATCACCTTCGGTACTATGGCTGCGAAAGCGGTTGTGCGTGACGTGGCTCGAGTTCAGGGCAAGCCCTTTGGTCTGGCTGATCGCCTGTCGAAGCTTATCCCGTTTGAAGTGGGGATGACGCTCAACAAAGCCTGGGAGCAGGAGGAGGCACTTCGTGAGTTCGTCGAGAGCAGCGAAGAGGCTCAAGAGATCATGGAGATGGCCTACAAACTCGAAGGCGTTACCCGCGGTGTGGGTAAGCATGCCGGCGGTGTGGTTATCGCACCAACCAAACTGACCGACTTCTCAGCTACCTACTGTGATGAGTTGGGACAGGGGCTGGTTACCCAGTTTGATAAGAGCGATGTAGAGGAGGCAGGGCTTGTAAAATTTGACTTTCTGGGGCTGCGAACACTTACTATCATCGACTGGACGCTGGAGACAATCAATGCCACACGAGCGGAAGAAGGGGAAGAGCCGCTCCAGATTGAAGCGATCGATCTTGAGGATCAGCCCACCTTTGAGTTGCTGAAACGGGCCGAAACGACCGCAGTATTCCAGTTAGAGTCGAGTGGGATGAAGGATCTGATCAGGCGGCTCCAGCCTAGCCGTTTTGAGGATATCGTTGCACTGGTAGCACTGTTTCGTCCCGGACCTCTACAGTCGGGGATGGTGGATGACTTTATCAATCGTAAGCATGGTCGGGCACCGCTTGCCTGGCCGCATCCCGACTATCAGTTGGACAGTCTGCAGCCGGTACTGGAGCCAACGTACGGCATCATCCTGTATCAGGAACAGGTTATGCAGATCGCTCAGGTGATGGCGGGCTATACCCTCGGTGGCGCGGATATGCTGCGTCGAGCAATGGGTAAGAAGAAACCGGAGGAGATGGCCAAGCAGCGTCACTCCTTTATCGAAGGATCAACCGCTCAGGGTATCGATGAAAATCTATCCGGTAATATCTTTGATCTGGTTGAAAAGTTTGCCGGTTACGGATTTAACAAATCTCATTCGGCAGCTTACGCACTGGTCTCCTATCAGACAGCCTGGCTGAAAACCCATTACCCAGCGCCATTTATGGCGGCTGTCATGTCCTCTGATATGCAGAACACCGATAAGGTGGTGATCTTTATAGAAGAGTGTCGTCAGATGAAGCTTGAAGTGCTGCTTCCTGACGTGAATTTCAGTGAGTTCAAATTTACGGTCAGTCCTCAGGGGCAGGTTATCTATGGGCTTGGGGCCGTTAAAGGCGTTGGCGAAGGACCTGTTGAAGCGATAGTGCAGGCGCGTCAGGAAGGACTCTATAAAGATCTGTTCGATTTCTGTAAGCGGGTTGGATCAAAACGACTGAATAAACGCGTACTGGAATCGCTGGTACGCTGTGGTGCATTGGATTCACTTGGGCCGAACCGGGCTGTACTCTGGGCATCAATAGCTGATGCTTTGCAGGCTGCTGATCAGGATGCCCGAAATCAGGATGCAGGGATGTTTGATCTCTTCGGTGGTGCTGACGAGGAGGAAACAAAAGATCCCTACGAAAGTATTCGTAATGTGCGTGATTGGAGCGACAAAGAGCGGCTTCAGGGTGAGAAAGAGACGCTTGGACTGTATGTGACCGGTCATCCGATCGATGAGTATGAAAGAGAACTCTCTCACTTCATCAGTAAAAAACTGGTCGAGCTTCAGCCTGCCCGTGGACGAACCCAGAAGATGGCTGGCCTGGTCGTCGATCTTCGCCTCAAAAAGACCAAACGTGGCGATACGATCTGTTTTGTCACGCTTGATGATCGATCGGGCCGTATCGATGTAACCCTGTTTGGTGAAGCGTATGATAATGCACGTAAGCTGGTTGCTAAAGATCAGGTGATCGTTGTTGAGGGCGAAGTCGCTCAGGACGACTACAGCGGCGGGCTGAAGGTTAAAGGGCAGCAGGTTTTAAGTGTTACCGATGCGCGTATACAGTATGCCGATAAACTGGTTATCCAGTGTGATGTGGAGCAGCTAAAGCCAAGATCATTGAAAAGTCTGACGGAAACCCTGCAAAGCTATAAGCCCCTGGCTGAGGGTATTCCGGTCGAGCTGAACTATAAGACGCCTGCTGCGGCAGCTCGTATTCGTCTGGCTCAGAGCTGGGCGGTCGCGCCAGATGATGCATTGATCCTTGCTTTACGTGACCAGTTTGGATCACGCGCAGTCAATCTCGAGTATGAGGCGTAGCCCGACTGGCTTCATGAGCTGCCTAAGGGTAAAATCGCGGCTAATTATCATTTATATAGCGTTGAAGTGTAACCGATGAATCCCAACTACCTGGAGTTTGAGCAGCCGATTGCTGAGCTGGAAGCAAAGATTAATGAGCTACGTCATGTAGGTGAGGATAATGCAGATCTGAATCTGTCTGATGAGGTTGATCGTCTGCGCGAAAAGAGCCAGACGCTGACTCGTTCGATCTTCTCTGATCTGACAGAGTGGCAGGTTTCGCAACTGGCCAGACATCCATTGCGTCCCTACACCCTCGATTATATTGGCTATATGTTTGACGAGTTCGAAGAGCTGCATGGCGATCGTCACTTCGCAGATGATCAGGCTATTGTCTGCGGTATTGCGCGTCTTAACGGTCAGCCTGTGGCTGTCATCGGTCATCAGAAGGGGCGTGAGGTAAAAGAGAAGGTGCGTCGTAACTTTGGTATGCCGCGTCCTGAAGGTTACCGTAAAGCATTGCGTATCGTGGAGATGGCCGAACGCTTCAAGATGCCGATCCTGACCTTTATCGATACACCGGGAGCCTACCCTGGCATCGATGCTGAAGAGCGTGGTCAGTCAGAAGCGATCGCCTTTAACCTGGCTAAGATGTCACAGCTTAAAACGCCGATCATCTCGACAGTTATCGGCGAAGGTGGGTCGGGCGGTGCTTTGGCGATCGGTGTGTGTGATGAACTGCTGATGCTTCAGTATGGCACCTATTCTGTTATCTCTCCTGAAGGCTGTGCCTCTATTCTTTGGAAGAGCGCAGAGCGTGCATCTGATGCGGCGAAAGCGATGGGTATCACCTCGGAGCGTCTGAATGAGCTTGGTCTGGTTGATCAGATCGTTGCTGAGCCACTGGGCGGTGCGCACCGTGATCCTGGATTGATGGCGGCTAACCTGAAGCAACAGCTACTGGCGACTTTGGAGAAACTTCAGGGGATGAGTACTGAAACTCTGCTAGAACGTCGTTATGACCGTCTGCTTTCCTATGGAGCTATCGGTCGCGAATGAGTCAGATGTTAGTTGCAGGCTTCAAAGAAGTTCTGCAGCAGTGTCAGACTCAGTTTCCAAAAACCTCCCGCTGGATCATCGGATTCAGCGGCGGGGTAGATTCAACAGCACTCCTCTCCCTTTGTGCTGAACACCTTCCAAAATCTTCACTTCTAGCCGTTTATGTCGACCATCAGTTGCAGGCAGCTTCTGCAGACTGGTCTGAGCACTGCAGGCAGATCTGTGGTCAGCTTGATGTCGCTTTTATCAGTGTGCAGGCTGATTTTAATGGTAGCAGTGAAGAGGCTGCGCGGGAGGCGCGTTACCACTGCTTCGCCTCTATGCTTGATGAGACCGATATGTTGCTGCTGGCACATCAGGCGGATGATCAGGCAGAAACCTTCCTGTTTCGTCTGTTTCGGGGAGCGGGTGTTCGTGGACTGAGCGCAATTCCCAGAACCCGCCCTTTGGGTCGTGGAAACATCTATCGCCCATTGCTCTCGTTTAAACGCTCTGATTTAGAAGAGTATCTCAGTGGTCAGACGTTGCTCTGGATTGAGGATCCCAGTAATCAGGATCTGGGCTATACACGTAACTGGATTCGTCACCGGCTGGCATCCTGCCTCTCTGAGCGTTGGCCCAACTGGATCGATCTGATAAATCAGACGCGAGCACGGATCGAAGAAACAGATAGTCTTAACCGGGATCTGGCAGAGATTGATCTGCAGGGCTCATTAGCTCAGCACCCGCTACCAATTACGGCTCTGAAGCAACTTGCGCCGGAGCGAATCAAAAATTCGCTTTACTATTGGTTGCGCGAACAGCATGTCGCGGTTGCTTCTGAAAAACAGATCGAAGATCTAACGCAGCGGCTGGTCGATGCCAAGAGTGGCTGCTGGCAGTTTGGTGAGGCAGGGCTGCATCTGTATCAGAATCAGCTTTATCTTGATAAGCGCAGCGGTAAAGCTCTAGCGGAAGATGTGATCACGGTTGCTGAAGGAGATTGGGATCTGGGATCTGGACGTCTCGCGATCAGATTCGATGAATCCGGTCTTCAGGGTGGGCTCGAATTAAAGATCCGTACCCGAAGGGCAGGCGATCGTGTGCAGATCCCCAGTCGTGGTGGATCAGTGTCGTTGAAAAAACTGATGAATGAGCGCTCTATTCCACCCTGGTTGCGTGATAGCTGGCCAGTTCTTGAGTATCAGGGGGAGATAATTTGCGTGCCAAATCTCTGGATTGATTTAAACTATCAGAATAAGCCAGGTTTTGTGCCAAGATGGTGTCACTGAAGTTTGTGGCAAACTTGAGTCTTTGGTAGACTGAGCCCCCATCCCGAGTTAATAAAAAACTCCTCCTTACATTTGATCTGACAGGTTCTGCATGACGCGTTATATCTTCGTCACTGGTGGTGTTGTGTCCTCTTTGGGGAAAGGCATCGCTTCCGCCTCTCTGGCTGCTATTCTTGAGGCTCGCGGCCTCAAGGTGACAATGCTTAAGTTGGATCCCTACATCAACGTAGATCCCGGTACGATGAGTCCTTTCCAGCATGGGGAGGTGTTTGTTACCGAAGATGGCGCTGAGACCGATCTGGACTTAGGTCACTATGAGCGGTTTATTCGTACGACAATGACCAAGCGTAACAACTTTACGACCGGACGTGTTTATCAGCACGTGCTTCGTAAAGAGCGTCGCGGTGATTATCTCGGCGGAACCGTTCAGGTCATCCCCCATATCACCGATGAGATCAAGCGTCGCGTCATCGAAGGTGCCGGTGATGCTGATATCGCACTCTGTGAGATTGGCGGTACTGTAGGTGATATTGAATCCCTGCCGTTCCTGGAGGCCGTGCGTCAGTTGAAGGTTGAGCTGGGTTCAAATCGCGCGCTGTTTATGCATCTGACACTGGTGCCATATATCTCAACAGCGGGTGAAACCAAAACCAAGCCATCTCAGCACTCTGTTAAGGAGCTGCGTTCGATCGGTATTCAGCCAGATATACTGGTGTGCCGTTCAGAACAGCCGCTGCCTGAGTCGTCCGCTCGTAAACTCTCAATGTTTACCAACGTCGAGGAGCGTGCGGTTATCTCTCTGCCAGATGCAGACACCATCTACAAGATTCCGGCGATGCTGGAAGCGCAGGGGCTGGATGAGATCGTTGTTGATCGCTTCCGCCTCGACTGCCCGAAAGCGGATCTGACCGAGTGGAATCGCGTTTCGGATGCGTATCTGAACCCTGAAGGTGAAGTGCGTATCGCCATGGTCGGTAAGTACATGGAGCTGCTCGATGCCTACAAGTCGCTGATCGAAGCGATTTCTCATGCGGGTATCGCACTGCGTAAGAAGGTGAAGATCGACTATATCGATTCTGAACGCGTAGAGCGTGAAGGTGTCGAGATACTGAAAGGCTACAGCGCTATTCTGGTGCCGGGTGGTTTCGGCGAGCGCGGTGTTGAAGGAAAGATCTCTGCCGTGCAGTTTGCGCGTGAGAATAAAGTGCCTTACCTGGGTATCTGTCTGGGTATGCAGGTCGCTGTAATTGAGTTTGCCCGCCATGTCGCTGGTCTTGAAGGTGCGACCTCAACTGAGTTTGATAAACAGGCTAAACACCCCGTTATCGGTCTGATCACTGAGTGGACAGATCACACGGGTGAAGTTGAGGTTCGCGGAGAGGAGTCTGATTTGGGCGGAACCATGCGCCTGGGTGCACAGGTCTGTCACCTTAAGCCAGGTTCACGCGTTGCAGAAGCCTATGGTCGTATAGACGTTAAAGAGCGTCACCGTCATCGTTATGAAGTGAACAACAACTATCTTGAGCAGCTTGAATCAGCCGGTTTGGTTATCTCTGGTCGTTCAAGCGATGGTGAGCTGGTTGAGGTGGTTGAAGTGCCTGATCACCCTTGGTTTGTGGCCTGTCAGTTCCACCCTGAATTCACCTCTACACCACGTGATGGACACGGCTTGTTCAAAGGATTTATCGAAGCAGCGCTGAACTATCAGGCTGAGCACTGAGATTGGAGTTAGGAAACAGATGACAAAAGTTGCAGAGATTAAAGCTCGCGAAGTACTGGATTCTCGCGGAAATCCGACTGTTGAAGCGGATGTGATTCTGGAAAACGGTATTCTGGGTACAGCCTGTGCCCCTTCAGGTGCATCGACCGGTTCGCGCGAAGCACTGGAACTGCGTGATGGTGATAAGAGTCGTTATCTGGGTAAAGGGGTACTGAAAGCCGTAGGCGCGGTGAACGGTGTCATCCGTGAGGCTCTGATCGGTATGGATGTAACTGACCAGCGTGCACTTGATAACAAAATGCTTGAGCTGGATGGTACAGATAACAAAGCTAATCTTGGCGCTAACGCCATTCTGGCAGTATCTTTGGCGGCTGCTAAAGCGGCAGCGCAGGCTAAAGGTATGCCACTGTACCAGCACATTGCTGAAATCAACGGTACTCCGGGTCGTTTCTCAATGCCGGTTCCCATGATGAATATCCTCAATGGTGGTGAACACGCAGATAACAACGTCGATATTCAGGAGTTTATGGTTCAGCCTGTAGCTGCTACTAACTTCGCTGAGGCCCTGCGTTGTGGTGCAGAGATCTTCCACGCACTGAAAGCTGTGCTCAAAGCGAAAGGCCTGAATACAGCGGTCGGTGATGAGGGTGGTTTTGCACCGAATCTGGCCTCTAACGAAGAAGCACTGGTTGTTATTGCTGAAGCTGTATCCAACGCCGGTTATGAGCTAGGTAAAGATGTAACCCTGGCACTCGACTGCGCATCTTCTGAGTTCTACAAAGATGGCAAATATGATCTGTCCGGTGAAGGCAAAGCGTTCGATGCGGAGGGCTTTGGTGATTACCTCGCAGCACTGACTGAGAACTACCCAATCGTTTCTATTGAAGATGGTATGGATGAGTCTGACTGGGAAGGCTGGGCAAGCCTGACCAAGAAAATCGGCGACAAGGTTCAGTTGGTTGGCGATGATCTTTTCGTAACTAACACCAAGATTCTGAGTCGTGGTATTGAACAGGGTATCGGCAATTCTATCCTGATCAAGTTCAACCAGATCGGTTCACTGTCTGAAACGCTGGATGCTATCAAGATGGCGCAGGATGCTGGCTTCACGGCAGTTATCTCTCACCGTTCAGGTGAAACTGAAGATACAACAATTGCAGATCTGGCCGTGGGTACAGCAGCTGGTCAGATCAAGACCGGTTCACTCTGCCGTTCTGATCGTGTGGCTAAGTACAACCGCCTGTTGCGCATCGCTGAAGAACTAGGTGAATCAGCGATCTATCGTGGCCGTGCAGAAATAAAAGGCCAGTCTTAATCTTAAGATGGTATAAAAGGGCCTTTAGGCCCTTTTTTTGTGAGTATCTGAAGTGCGCTGGTTGTGGCTTTTTTTAATTCTTCTCTTTTTGGGGCTCCAGTACCGTCTCTGGTTTGGAGAGCCAAGTCTGCCTGACGTCTGGTCGTTAAAGCAGCAGATTGAGGAGCAGAAGAAAATCAACCAGAATCTGGCAGAACGTAACACGCAGTTGGAAGCGGAAGTCAAAGATCTGAAAGAGGGCATGTCAGCACTTGAAGAACGTGCCAGATCTGAGATGGGAATGATCGGAGAGGGGGAAACCTTTTTTCAGGTCATTGAGCCTGAGGAGAGAAGGGATTGAACCAGCCGTTAGTATATCGAGAGCCTGTCTGGTTGTATGGCGAGCCTGAAAGCAGTGCTCATATCCGTGTGGAGCCTGAAGATTTTATTGTGCGTGAGGATCTCGGGTATCAGCCCGAGGGAGAAGGTGAGCATCACTATCTCTATATTCAGAAGCGCGGCGAGAATACTGACTGGGTGGCTCGCCAGCTCGCCAACTTTTGTCAGGTGAGTCCGCGAGAGGTGGCCTATGCGGGTAAGAAAGATCGTCATGCATTGACCGAACAGTGGTTCAGTGTGCATCTTCCCGGTAATCGACGAACGCTTAACTGGTCGCTGTTTGGTGGCGATACAATCAAAGTGCTGAAGCAGACTAAACACCGGCGCAAAATAAAACTGGGAAATCTTCGCGGCAATCAGTTTGAGATACGGCTGCGTCAGGTTTCCGCAATGGATAGCCTGAAAAGCCGCATCTCTTCCATCGCCCTGGGGGTTCCTAACTACTTTGGCGAGCAGCGTTTTGGTCAGGATGGAGGTAATCTTGAAAAGGGACTGGCGATGTTGCGTGGTGAGTTGACCGAGCGTCAGCGTCACAAGCGTGGACTCTATCTTTCGGCCGTGCGCTCTCAACTGTTCAATGAGATTGTAAGCTTCAGGGTTCAGGAACAGGTGCTGAACCGATTACTCCCCGGTGATGTGCTGATCGAGCCCAGAACTCAGCGCTGTGAACCCTGGGATCCTGAGTCCTCTGGCCAGCAACAAAGGGTCTTATCCAGAGAGCTGGTTCCAACTGCCCCGCTTTGGGGAAAGGGTGAGTTGTATAGCAGCGATCAGGTAAGAGCGCTGGAGGAGTCTGTGATGACGCCCTTCTCTGAGGTTTGTGATGCTCTGTCAGCCGTAGGGTTACGCCAGGAGCGCCGAGCCGCACTTTTGGTACCTGAAAACCTTGCTCTGAAAGAGGAGGCTGAAGGACAATGTGTAATCAGCTTTGAGTTGCCAGCCGGTAGCTTTGCGACCAGTGTATTAAGAGAGCTTTGCCGTTGGGGGGTAGTAGCTCGAAGGTCTGTTTCGTAGGTTTTAAGTCGATTATAAATGCATATTCTAATTTCGAATGATGATGGTGTGTATGCACCTGGTATTCAGGTGCTGGCGGATACGCTTAAAGCGCAAGGGCATCGCTGTACAGTTGTTGCGCCTGATCGCAATCGCAGTGGTGCGAGTAATTCGCTGACGCTGGATCGACCACTGGAAGCGATTCTTCATTCATCGGGTTATTACGGGGTCAATGGTACGCCGACAGATTGTGTGCATCTGGGAGTGTCGGGATTGTTCAGTGAGGGGGATATCCCTGATCTGGTCGTCTCCGGTATCAACGCAGGTGCAAATCTTGGTGATGATGTGATCTATTCAGGGACCGTCGCTGCTGCAACCGAAGGTCGGCACCTCTCGTTGCCGCCCATAGCGGTATCAATTGCCAATTTTCATCCGGCGCACTATGAAACGGCAGCGATGATCGTTGCTGATATGCTGACAGATATTGAGAGCCTCAACCTGTCTCCGAGAACCGTTATCAATATCAATGTTCCGGATCTGTCGATCGATCAGATTCAGGGGGTGCAGATTACACGTCTGGGGCATCGTTATGCGGGTGAGGCGCCGATGCCAGTACTGGATCCAAGAGGTCGAGAGCGTTACTGGATTGCGGGAACGGGGGAAGCCGCTGATAGCGGTGCCGGTACTGATTTTGGAGCAATTGCAGAGGGTTATGTATCTATAACGGCGATCCAGGTTGATATGACGCGATATTCCGAACAGGAGCGTCTGGCGGATTGGTTAGAGGGCGTAAAGTGAACGATTTGATTCGTCAGGGGATCGGAATGACATCGCGCCGTACCCGTGATCGTCTGGTTCAACGGCTGCGTGATCAGGGAATAAGGGATGAAGCGGTTCTTGAAGTGATAGCCGATACTCCGAGGCATCTGTTTATCGATGAAGCACTGGCGCATCGTGCCTACGAAGATTCCAGTCTGCCGATAGGCTTCAATCAGACCATCTCACAGCCCTATATCGTTGCTCGGATGACAGAGATCCTGCTTGAGCAGGGAGCAACCGATAGGGTGTTGGAAGTGGGAACGGGGTCAGGCTATCAGACGGCGGTACTGGCAAAACTCTGTCGACAGGTGTTCAGCGTTGAACGAATTTTACCGCTGCAGCAGCGAGCGGCTTCGCGATTAAAGCTTCTGGAGCTTAATAATTTGAGTCTCTACCATACCGACGGCGGTATGGGGTTGCCCGGTAAAAGTCCTTTTGACGGGATTCTGGTAACAGCAGCGCCTGAAATCATCCCTGAAGCACTAAAGCAGCAGCTTAAAGTTGGTGGTGTATTGGTTCTTCCAGTAGGGGGAGAGCAGCAGCATCTGGTTCGTGTAATTCGGCGTTCTGAAACCCAGTTTGATACACAGGTGCTGGAAGCGGTCAGGTTTGTTCCACTGTTAAAAGGGCTTATTAAGAGTTAAGGAGTAGGTGTTGAGCAGCCGTACGAGAATAGACTATCTCAAGCTGATGTTGAAAGGGATGCTGATGGGCGCTGCGGATGCAGTACCGGGTGTATCAGGCGGTACAATTGCGTTTATCTCCGGAATCTATGAAGAGCTTATTGACTCTATCAGACGCTGCGATCTGGAGGCGTTGAAGAAGTTATTCACTGAGGGACCGCGTTCGTTCTGGCAGCATATCAACGGTAGCTTTCTGTTCACGCTGATAAGCGGCATAGTGCTTAGTGTGCTGTCATTGGCTCGGCTCGTGCTCTATCTCCTTGAAACTCATCCGATACCTCTCTGGTCATTTTTTTTCGGGTTGATACTCGCTTCAACCTGGGTCGTGGCGAGGCATATTAAACAGTGGAGTTCCAACCGCCTTGCAGGCTTCACCTTTGGAGCGGTGATCGCTTATCTGGTCACGGCACTCTCTCCAGGTGCTATTGAACCGACGTTGCTGATAGTGTTTCTGTCAGGCATGGTGGCGATCTGTGCAATGATTCTCCCGGGCATTTCGGGTAGTTTTATCCTGCTGTTGCTGGGTATGTATTCGGTGATATTAACTGCGGTGAAAGAGCTGGAAGTGGTAACTCTGGGGATTTTTGTTCTCGGTTGTGTGACCGGTATTCTCAGTTTCTCCAGACTTCTGAGCTGGGCGTTCAACCATTATCGTGAGATGACTCTGGCTGTTTTGGGTGGTTTTCTGTTGGGTTCGTTGAATAAGGTCTGGCCGTGGAAATATACCCTCTCTTATCGGATTAATTCTAAGGGGGAGGAGGTTCCGCTGGTGCAGCAGAATCTTATGCCGGACTCCTTCACCGATCTCACAGGTGGTGATTCGCAGTTGTTAATCGCACTGGTATTGGCTTTGATAGGTTTGCTTCTGGTAGTGTTGATTGAACGGCGGGCAGACTAACCAGATCATTTATGAAGTTGCGGGCACTCCTACTCACAGTTATCACTGGTCTGATGTTGGGCTGCTCAAGCGGGTATGCCCCCGTTACTGAGCAATCGCTGGGGGCTTCATATAATCGCCGGCCTGTCGGGCTTAATGAATATAGAGTCAGGCCCGGTGATACCTTGATCGCGATAGCTTTCCGTTTGGGCGTGGACTACCGGGAGCTGGCGCGTATCAATCATCTTCGGGATAAGGATCTGATCTATGCTGGTCAGGTTCTTAAAACCAGACCGAGTGCCCAGGCGCATCGTACGGTTAGCCGCTCAGTTCGTACGGCAGGCACGACCACCCCAGCGTCTCGTCAGACATCAACAACAACTCAATCGACTACTCGCTCAGCCAGTTCTGCACCTGTCAGGCCTTCAAGTTCAATTAAGTGGAGTTGGCCTCATGCTGGAAACCTGCTAGCGAAGTACTCTTCGCGGGAGGGGGGCAATAAAGGCGTCGATATAGCCGGAAAGATCGGTGATCCAGTTAAATCGACAGCAGCGGGTGAGGTGGTTTATGCCGGAAGTGGCTTGCTTGGATACGGAAACCTTGTCATTATCAGTCATAACCGCGAGTTTTTAAGTGCTTACGCGCATAACAGCCGAATATTGGTGCGTGAGAATCAAAAAGTTAAAGCTGGCGAGGTGGTGGCCGAATTAGGTAATACAGGTGCGAGTGTGCCGATGCTCCATTTCGAGATACGTCGGGATGGAAAACCGGTTAATCCTTTGGGGTATTTACCTAGACGCTAGTCATTTGGCCGCTATAAGATATTCAAAAAACAGATGTTTGATCTAGTCGCTTGTGAGGGGATAGATGAGCTCTACCGGCAGTTACGACCTAGATGATGATGTAGAACTGATCGATGATCGCAATGATGAAGATCAGAACGACAGTGACGATCAGTCAGATGATTCTCCAGAGTTTCTGAATAGCGGCCGGGGGCGCGGTACCCTTGCGCATCAGGATCTGGTCAACGCAAAGTCTCTTGATGTGACTCAGCTCTATCTGAATGAAATCGGATTTTCTCCACTGCTTACGGCAGAAGAGGAGGTGCATTTCGGTCGACTATCCCTGAAAGGGGATGAGAAAGCGCGACAGCGCATGATCGAAAGTAATCTGCGACTGGTGGTGAAGATCGCTCGCCGTTATATCAATCGTGGTCTGTCTCTTCTGGATCTGATTGAAGAGGGAAACCTCGGATTAATCCGCGCGGTGGAGAAGTTTGATCCCGAGCGAGGATTTCGTTTCTCTACCTATGCGACCTGGTGGATCCGGCAGACAATTGAGCGCGCGATTATGAATCAGACGCGTACTATTCGCCTGCCGATACATGTTGTAAAGGAGCTTAATGTCTATCTTCGTGCATCCCGCGAACTGGCCCAGAAACTTGATCATGAGCCGACTTCAGAAGAGATCGCTGATCATGTGGGGAAGACGGTTAAAGATGTTGAGAAGATGCTTGGTCTGAATGAGCGTATTGGATCGATAGACGTACCTATGGGGGGGGATTCGGATAAGTCTGTAGCAGACAGTATTGCCGATGAAGCCGGAGTCGATCCTGAGCAGCGTTTTCAGGAAGACAACATGACCGACAGTCTTAATAAGTGGTTGGAGATGTTGCCTGAAAAGTATGCTGATGTGCTGGCAAGACGTTTCGGGCTGCGTGGCTATGAGATGGCTACGCTCGAAGAGGTTGGTAGGGAGATCGGTCTTAC
>JBFEXW010000026.1:0-14932 GCA_041562495.1 Marinobacterium sp.
CAAGCGCATGAGTGGCACAGGAGAGACAGGGATCATAAGCCCGTACCGCAACTTCGATATGGTTGAGCATCCCTTCGGTGATCTTGTTCTGGCCCGAAAGATACTTTTGCGCCACCTCGGTCACGGCTCGGTTCATCGCCGAGTTGTTATGTGTCGTCGACACTATCAGATTGCAGTAGGTGACCTGATCATGTTCATTAACCTTATAGTGATGGAACAGCGACCCGCGCGGAGCTTCTATCACCGCAATCCCCTCCTCTCTGCGCTCTCCGCGCAGACAGAGATCTTCGCCCTGCAGATCCGGGTCATGCAGCAGTTGACGGATCTTTTCAACACAGTGCAGAACCTCGATCATCCGTGCCCAGTGATAAGCGAGACTGGCACCGACCGGTTTACCCTGCCCAAAGGCGCGGAACTCTTCAAATGCTTTCTGTGCCAGAGGTGTATCGATAAAGCTGACCGTATTCAGGCGCGCCAGTGGCCCAACCCGGTACCAGCCATCCAGATGTCCCCGACTTTTAATAAAGGGAAACTTCATATAGGACCAGGGGCGGACCTCTTCCATCAGATAATCGTCAAAGTGCTGATAATCAACCTGATCGAAAATCAGCGCGCCGTCGGCATCGATCGCACGCAGATTTCCGTGATAAAGATCCATTGCGCCATCTTCACGCACCAGAGACATATGACTGGACCTGAAGTTGGCAAACTCATTAACCAGTTGTGGATGATTCAGTGTGTAGTTCCGAGCAATCTCCACCGCTCCCTGAGACCACTCGATCATCTGATCCACGTTCTTTAGCAGACTGTCTCGCTCGGCGAGTGACAGATTCTTATTGATGCCTCCCGGGATCGCACCGGTGCCATGCACCTTCTTGCCTGCGGTGTACTGGATCACCTCCTGACCAAACTTGCGCATCATCACGCCCTGTCTGGCCAGCTCCGGGAACTGTTTTATCACCTCAAAAATATTGCGTTTACCCGCTTTCGCATCAAAACCAAACAGCAGATCAGGTGAGCTCAAATGGAAAAAATGCAGAACATTACTCTGCATAATCTGCCCGTAATGCATCAGGCGTCGCATCTTTTCGGCGGTGGGTGTCAGTTGATCGACCCCAACAATCTGATCCATCGCTTTAGCGGCCGCGAGATGATGACTGACCGGACAGATACCACAGAGACGCTGAACGATAACCGGCACTTCCCAGAGCAAACGTCCCTGAATAAAGCGTTCAAAACCACGAAACTCAACAATATGCAGACGCGCTTCGCTGACATTGTTGTTCTCATCCAGATGAACCGTCACCTTGCCGTGACCTTCGACCCGTGTTACCGGTTCTATCTCGACGATACGTGCTTTACGACTCGTCATATCAGGCGCCTCTACTCGGTTAGTCAAATTTAATCATCGCCCAGTCAAGCTGAGGTGTTTCACCCCTGATCAGCGCGTTAAGTGCCGCCCAGAACACATCAGCCGATGGCGGGCATCCGGGTATCTGATAATCCACCTTAACCACATCAGCGCAGGTATAGACCCTGTCCAGTATCAGCGGCAGCGCCGGATCATTAGGGATAAGATTTTCGGGATTCAGAACTTTGGGATTGGTATAGGCCTCTTCCAAACACTCGCGCAGAGGATCCTCAGAATGCATGATTGCGTTACGCATCACTGGCAAGCCGCCCATAATCGCACACTGGCCGACAGCCACAATGATGTCACAGTTACGGCGAAATTCCTGCAGCACGTGAACGTTCTCTTCATTGGCACAACCACCTTCGATCAACCCGATATCACAGCGGCGGGTAAATTTTTTCAGGTCATTCAATGGTGAACGGTCAAACTCGGCAATCTCCATCAGGTCGATAAGGCGCTCATCAATATCCAGCAGTGACATATGGCAGCCGAAACAACCAGCGAGCGAGACGGTGGCGATACGCTTCTTTCTCATCAGTCATCCTCGCAGGGGTCGAACTGTAGCACAGGTATCAGACGGGTATCCGGGTGTTGCGTAGCCAGACTGATCGGCCCCTGATCATATTTGCGCTCACCTATAGGCTCGAAGAACCCCTCACCTTTACGGATGATGCAGCCCACCGGACAGACGCCGCGGGTGATTGCATAGTCATTCAGAGATACGTCGGTTTCCGCCAGGGAGTCGGCATTAACACCGATCCGTTTGTGGATCCCACGTCCAACATATTCAAACACATTTTTGTGGTCCATATCCCGCGACGCCCGGATACAGCGACCGCAGAGGATGCAGCGGTTATTATCCAGAGCAATATCAGGGTGGGATGCATCCAGTGGCCGCACCGGCTGCAGGTAGGGGTACTGACCAGTCTCAGAAATACCCAGACGATAGGCCATCGCCTGGAGTTCACAACGACCGCTCGCTTCACAGATCGGACAGAGATGGTTACCTTCGTGGAACAGCATTCTGACCAGATCCTGGCGATATTTGAGAATCTCAGCAGTTTCGTTCTCGATCACTGCGCCAGCCTCAACCGGTTGCGTACAGCCAGCCACCGTTCGCCCATTAAGCTTCACCGAACAAACGCGGCAACTGCCCTGTGGAACCAGTCCATCTGAATCACATAAACGCGGAACATAGATACCCGCTGCTTCACAGGCATCCATAATGCTCTGACCGACACAGGCTTCGATCTCCTGCCCATCAACTGTAATTTTAATTTTCTCTTTCGCCATCTTTCTGTTCCGCTGTTCGTTGATCACCAGAGGCGTTTATCCATCCCAGGAGTGGATTCACTTGTCGTAGTTCGGGTCATAAATCAGCGACCGGCGTTTAGCGATGATTCGTGATTCATCCAGTGCATGCTGAATATTGAATCCCGCCTGCAACCCATCGGGACGCTCTTTGACCATCGCCGCATACACCATCGGAAACGATTTCATAGAGCTGAGTACCGGATTAGGCGAGGTGTGTCCCAATCCACAGCGGCTGGTCTCGATAATGGTCTTGCTCAGATCTTTCAGATACTCCAAGTCACTCGCTTCGGCCAGACCGTTAATGATCTTCTCGATCCCCTTTTTCAAAAACACATTACCGACGCGACAGGGGGTACAGTAACCACAGCTCTCCTCTATGAAGAAGTGTAGATAGTAATCCACAATTTCGAGGATATTTCTCTGTTCGGAGAACACCACAATAGCACCCGCTGTTGCGATATCCTCGAAGCAAAGACGGCGACCGAAATCAGACCGACCGACCATCTCGCCGCTGGCACCACCGATCTGAACCGCAGCAGGGTCTGTTGCACCGGCCATATCCAGAACCTGCTGGATACTCTGCCCCATGGGGACTTCATATATCCCCGGGCGTTTGCAATCGCCAGAGATACTCAACAATTTGGTACCTGCACTCTTTGACGTACCGATCGATGAAAACCACTCGGCGCCCTGCTCCAGAATCCGCGGGACGTTACAGAAAGTCTCAACATTGTTAACTACAGTCGGATAACCCAGATAGCCCGACTGCACCGGGAATGGCGGACGGTTCTTCGGTTCACCCCTTAAACCCTCACAGGAGCTGATCAGAGAGCTCTCCTCGCCACAGATGTAGGCGCCGGCGCCCATCTGGATGCGGATATCAAACGACTCACCCAACAGACCCGACTGCCTCCGCCGTTGAAGTACATATTCCAGATAGTTTCTCAGATAACGGTATTCGGCACGCAGGTAGAGGATTCCGTGACGGGAACCCACGGCATGAGCCGCTATTGTCATCCCCTCAAACAACAGATCCGGTTTCTCTGTGAGCAGAACCCGGTCTTTAAATGTGCCTGGTTCGCCCTCATCTGCATTACAGATGATATAACGCTCATCCGCTTCTGTACTGCTGGCGAGTTGCCATTTGGTACCCGTTGGAAAGCCCGCGCCACCGCGACCGCGTAGCCCGGAGGCAGCAATAATATCCAGTATCGCCTGTGGTGATAGCTGCAGGGCTTTTTTCAGCCCAGCATCAGTAGATCTTTCACACAACAACACATCACCGCTCAGGCGGATGTTGTTTTCTACCATTGCATGAACCAGCGGATCGGCGTTTTTGCCATCGCCTGCTTTTTTAACGAGCTGTTGTGGGTCCTGCGTCTTTTTCAGTATACGGATAATCGATTTAACTTTGGCAGGCGTCAGTTTAGTAACAACTGTGTCGTTGATCAGGGCTGCGGGAACCTGATCACACATACCGATACAGGGCGTAAGCAGCAGCGAAAACAGACCATCAGCCGTGGTTTCTCCTGTTGCAATACCCAGCACCGCTTCGAAGGCTTTCTGGATCTCACCCATACCCGCGTAGCGATCAATAATATCTTCGCACAGACGGATAACGATTTTCCCCTGGGGACGGGTGGAGAAAAACGCATAGAAGGTGACGACCCCCTCCACTTCAACTCGGTAGGTTCCAGTCTGGGCAGCAATCCACTCCATCGACTGTGTATCGATACAAAGCAACTCATCCTGCACCTTCCAGAGAATATCCAACATCCGGTGAGGATCATTACCATACTGCTGACAGGCATCTCTGACGATCTGTTGATGATTCATTGTCACTACCCTGATTGAGCCGCTATCAGAACTCATTGTTATTTATTAGCGTCCAAAATGCAGCCTTCATATAAAATCGGAGACTAATGATTTAGCTATAGTATTCACACTTAAGTTACTCTTTAAGGGTAGAATTCTTTAACTGTTTTTTCACAGATCAACATAAGGTTCGTACCATGGAACCCAAAAGATACGCTCTCTCGCAGATTAACCTCCAATGGTATCAATGCACCAGCGGGAATTAAGAGCATCGATACGCTCACTATTTTGCTAAACCGCAGATCATTTTTTAAGGATAACGATGGATATTGTTCAAAGCATCATTCTAGGGATCATTGAGGGGATTACTGAGTTCCTGCCTATATCGTCTACCGGTCACCTTATCGTAGTCAGTAACTGGCTTGGTTTACCCCAGTCAGATCAAAACAAAGCTTTCGAAGTGATTATTCAGGTCGCCGCAATTCTCGCAGTGATCGCAAATTACCGCGACAAATTCACACCTAAGCATATCCAGCTGTGGATGAAGGTTTTCATCGCCTTTCTGCCGATAGCAGTGGTCGGTCTGGCTCTGCATTCTAAAATCAAAGCGCTGTTCTCAGTTGAAGTTGTTGCCGTGATGTTTATTGTCGGTGGGGTAATTTTCCTCGCGGTAGAGAAATTTATCGGCACCCGGGAAGCCAGCGTTACCGATGTTGAAGATATCAGCTTGAAACAGGCGGCTATCATCGGATTTGCTCAGGTGTTTGCGCTGATTCCCGGCACCAGCCGAGCAGGTGCAACGATCGTCGGTGCACTGCTGGCAGGGATAAATCGTACCGCCAGTGCTGAGTTCTCGTTTCTCCTGGCCCTGCCGGTACTCGCCGCGGCAGGCGGACTTGATCTGCTGAAGCATTATCAGGACTTTGCGGGGAGCAACCTGGTGGTTCTGGCAGCCGGTTTCGGCACCGCGTTCCTGTCCGCCTATATCGTGATGAAGCTGTTCATCAGATTCCTGGAACGCTTCACCTTTGTCTCATTCGGTATCTACCGCATCATCTTCGGCCTGTTCCTGCTCTGGTTCCTGGGGCAGTAACCGATAAATAGCTCACTGAGACTGCTCTGGAGAACTCGACAGTCCGGGAAGCGTAGCAGGGTTAACTTTGCTTGAAAGCAGATGCTTGACCCTCCCATAATGGAAAGGTTGAAACTAGGGAACCTGCGACTTATTAACCTTGGAGATATCAATGTTAAACCTCACCCTGCCAGACATGTCCTGTGGACACTGCACCAACGCAATCACTCAGGCACTGAAAGCACTCGATCCCGACTGCTCACTGGAATTTGATCTTGCTGAACATTCCGTCAAGATTGACAGCAAACTGAGTCAGGAGGAGCTCGTCCGCGTGTTAACCGAGGAGGGTTACCCACCAGCCTGAGACAGTTGTACTCGAAACTTTGCCTGACTGGAGGTCGTTAGCGATGAATATCGGAGAAGCTGCACGCAAAGCGGGTGTCTCTGCCAAGATGATCCGTCACTACGAAGAGAAAGGCTTACTTAAACCGGTAACTCGCAGTGAATCGGGTTACCGGCAATATGATCAGACCAGTGTCGATGAACTCTGTTTTATTCGTCAGGCGCGGATACTGGGGTTCTCTATTCGCCAGATTGAGGAGCTGCTCAAGCTCTATCGTAATCCTCTGCGACCCAGTAAAGAGGTTCGCGCTCTGGCGCAGCAACACCTTGCAGAGGTCGATAAAAAGATGCGAGAGCTTTCAGTGATGAAGGAGACACTGGAACAGTTGATCTCCTCCTGCTCAGGAGACGATGACCCCAACTGCACCATTCTGAAACAGCTTTCCACCTCGAGAAGACTGTGATCTGGAGGGAGTAGCCCCCCCAGATAAATAGCGAAATTTAAGGCTGAAACTTACGCAACCGTAACGCATTACCCAGTACAAAAACACTGGACAACGACATAGCCCCCGCGGCCAGAACCGGTGACAGCAACACCCCCCAGGCGGGATATAATGCGCCAGCAGCAACAGGAATTAGCGCCGTATTGTAGGCAAACGCCCAGAACAGATTCTGCCGGATGTTACCGATCGTTGCTTTGGACAGCGCTATCGCCTGCGACACGCCATGAAGATTTCCAGACATCAGTACGACATCTGCTGATTCAACTGCTATATCGGTACCTGTACCTATTGCCACACCCACATCAGACTCAGCCAGCGCTGGGGCATCATTGATACCATCACCAACGTAAGCCACTCGTCCAAAATCCGACTTCAGCCGCCGTACAGCGTCGACCTTACCCTCTGGCAACACCTCAGAGACTACCTCATCAATACCCAACTGGTCGGCA
The DNA here is from genome assembly GCA_041562495.1 of Marinobacterium sp. Classification (GTDB taxonomy): domain Bacteria; phylum Pseudomonadota; class Gammaproteobacteria; order Pseudomonadales; family Balneatricaceae; genus Marinobacterium_E. The sequence continues at coordinate 6,910 of JBFEXW010000026.1, forward strand.
ATCGCTTTAGCCGTCACGGCATTGTCTCCGGTGATCATCACAACTTTAAGTCCCATCTGATGTAACCGGGCAATAGCATCAGGCGTACTCTGTTTGATTCTGTCAGCTACCGCTATCACGGCAACCAGTTGTCGATCTATAGCCGCGTACAGCGGTGTTTTCCCCTCATTTGACAGACGTTGTACAGTGATGGAGAAGGGCTTCAGATCCATCCCAAGATCCCGCATATAGCGATCAGATCCGACCTCTACCGAGACACCCTCTACCTGCGCACGTGCGCCCATACCGGTCAGCGCGGTGAACTCGGTCAACTCTGGAAAGCTGATATTTTCAGACTCCGCGGCCTCTACAATCGCGCGTGCTATCGGATGCTCCGATCGTGATTCCACTGCTGCCACACAGGCCAGTACCTGATTCCGGTCAGCCCCGGGAACCACTTCAAAGTCAGTCATTAGCGGCCGCCCTTCTGTCAGGGTGCCAGTCTTATCGAGTGCCACAACACTGGCATCTTTAAGCAGTTGCAGGGCTTCACCCTTACGGAAAAGCACGCCCAGCTCGGCACCCCGCCCTGTGCCGACCATAATTGACGTGGGTGTCGCCAGCCCCATTGCACAGGGGCAGGCGATAATCAGTACCGCGACCGCATTAACCAGCGCATAGGTAAGTGAGGGAGGGGGACCGAAATAGAGCCAGATTATAAAGGTCGCTAGCGAAGCCAGCATAACAGCTGGCACGAATACCAGCGTGACTCTGTCCACCACAGACTGTATCGGCAGTTTAGAACTTTGCGCCTGCTCAACCATTCGAATAATCTGAGACAGCATGGTCTCAGCACCCACTGCTGTAGCCCTGAGCCGTAACGCGCCTTTCTGGTTAACCGTGCCGCCGACGACCTGGTCGCAGATCCCCTTTTCAACCGGTATAGGTTCGCCGGTAATCATCGACTCATCGATAAAGCTCTGTCCCTCAACCACCTCGCCATCCACTGGCACACGTTCGCCGGGACGCACTTCGACCAGATCATTGAGCACAACCTGATCGACCGGAATCTGTACGCTCCGGCCATCACGAATCACCTGAGCCGTATTAACCTGCAGACCAACCAGACGCTGAATCGCCTGTGATGTACGCCCTTTTGCACGCGCTTCGAGAAAGCGTCCGAGCAGAATCAACGCGACGATAACGGCAGCAGCTTCGTAATAGACATTGATCGTTCCGGGAGGCAGCCAGTCTGAGGCAAAGGTTGCGATCGTCGAATAACCAAATGCAGCGGCTGTTCCTACCGCGACCAGAGAATTCATATCGGGCGCCAGACGCAGTAATCCGGGCACGCCCTTGAGATAAAATCTCCGCCCCGGAAATACCAGTATCACAGTCGTCAGTACGAATTGCAGATACCAGCTTTGCTGCATACCGATCGTTGCGGCCACCCACTGGTGAACAGCCGGGATCAGATGGCCTGTCATTTCGAGCAAGAACAGCGGCAACGCCAGTACAACTGCAAGGATCAGATCGCGCTTAAGCTCAGCATTCTCGCTACTCTTACGATCTGAAACCTCCTGAGCAGACTGAGCAGATGAGTCGATGACACGCGCATCGTAGCCGATTGATCTCACCTTCGCCTGTAGCGCGTCGGCACTGGCTATTCCCCGAATACTGGCTCGTTCTGTCGCCAGATTAACAACAACCTCGGATACGCCCGGTACCGCCTTGAGTGCTTTCTCAACACGTGAGACACAGGATGCACAGGTCATGCCCTCGATACTGAGCTCCATACTCATATCCGGTACGCTGTATCCCGCTTTTTCAATCGACTGAACCAGTGCCATACGATCAACACTGGTGGAGACCTTCACATCGGCACGCTCAGTCGCCAGATTCACAGCAACGCTATCAACGCCATCAACTGCAGCCAATGCGCGCTCAACACGGCCGACGCAACTGGCACAACTCATCCCCTCGATCGGCAGACTAATCACAGAGGTTCTAGGGAAAGTATCCGTTAACTTGCTATTTTCCATCTCGCTTGCCGTTTACATTATGACTCTACGAGAAGCCTAAACCTTACCCTCATGGAAAGGTCAAGGGTATAACGCCCAGCGCTACCCTATGCAACAGCATCCATCTTCACGCAGTGCAGGTGGTGACTATAAGGTTGAAAAAGCGCCCCCAGTTGCCGGTTAGCTATTTTGCAAACAGCAACACCATAGACACCAGATCTTCACGTTTATAGGGCTTGGCGAGTCGCTCAAGCATACCCGCTTCCATACAGATCCGCCGGTCATCTTCAGTCGCATTTGCGGTTAAGCCAACAACAGGCGTCTCACCGGCCATACCCAACTGTTTAATACGACCGGTAGCTTCAATACCGTCCATCACCGGCATATGCATATCCATCAGGATGAGATTGAAAGGTGTATCACCTGCCTGCTCTACTCTTTCAACCGCTTCCTGACCATCATTCGCGAGGGTAATAATGGCGCCTTCAGCCTGAAGGATTTCAACGGCAACTATCTGGTTAACGCGATTATCCTCAGCAAGAAGAATATGCATACCGGCAAGCCTGAGATCTTTTTCAGGTTGACCGGTTTTATCGGGCGTTTCGCTCTCGAACGTTTCGGCGCCCCGCATATCAACGCAGGCAGCATGAATCCGTTCATTTAACTCTGTTGGAGTGAATGGCCTAGTCAGCCTGATATTACCAAACTGTTTATAGATATCCGCGTTCAGAGCGCTGGACTGCGAACAGAGTACCAGCACAGGGGGCAGAGATTTCAGCCGTAGATTAATCTCCTGTAGCAGTCGCGTTGCGGACTTCTCGTCGGCGATCATTTTATCGTCGATAATAAGTACGCGGGTTGCATCAGAGCCTGTATCAAGGGGTGTGAGTTGATCCAGATCCTGGCCACCAAGCTTCCGGGATGACCAGCCGAACAGCATACACTGACGTTTAAGAAGCTCATATGCGGCAATATCGTCTGACAGCATTGCGATATCAACTAGCCGCTCAGTACGCCTGTCGCTTGTGCTCGCTTCAACGACAGGGTCCAGTCCCAGCCAGACGTTGAACCGGACTGTCGTTCCCTCGCCAGGGATACTGTCGATCTCGATCGATCCGCGCATCATCTCGATAAACTGTTTCGCGATAGCCATCCCAAGACCGGTGCCGCCATAGCTCTGAAAGGTTTCATCACTGGCCTGCGTATAGGGGGTAAAGATCTTATCGATCTGTTCTGGTGTCATACCGATACCAGTATCGATCACCTCAAAGGCGATCTGAACTTCATCCTCAGTTCGGTCTAACACCGCAGTTTTGATTCTCACCTCACCCTGTTTGGTAAACTTGATCGAGTTATTGCTCAGGTTAATCAGAATCTGGCTTAGGCGGATCTTATCACCGACCACAACGGAGGGACGCTTGGGATCAATATCAAACCAGAGATCTATGGGTTTATCGACGGCCAGACGCCCCATCATCTGGCCGATACTCTGCATCATCTCATCGAATAAAAACGACTGTTTTACCAATGTCATTTTGCCCGCTTCTAACTTAGAGAAATCAAGCAGGTCGTTAATAACCTGTGCCAGTATCGAGTATGAGTAGAGCGCTTCGTGGAGATACTTTTTGACCGATGAGTTTGACTGAACCTGCGGGTGTTCATTAATTAACTGCAGGAAACCGTATATGCCGTTTAGCGGTGTACGTATCTCATGTGACATACGCGAGAAAAACTGCACTTTTGACTGCTCACTGACTTTCGCTCGCTCAAGTGCGTCAGCGGTTTCTGCATGATAGCGGCCTATCTCTCTTGCGCCACGCAAAATATACAGAAAAACAACCACAGCGATCAGCGTAAACGAAGCAGCAAAACTGAAGATCAGCAGCTTTGTTCTATTCAGTTTGGATATAAACGTTTCAGGAACAGTTGCAAACAGCAGATATTCCGGGGACTGATATTCAGCAGCAGAATAAGTTGACCGGGGGTAGATTATACGATACCAGAGATTAGATACCCCCAGATCTCCAGTGGTTTTCCATTGACCCGTTCGATCATTCCTCAAATGCTGATAACTGGCCCAAACTTCTGGAAACAGCTGTTTCGCATTCATCTCCGGATGACCAAGCTGCCACCCCCAAGTCTGCTCAGGGATCGGCGAGTACAGAAAGTAACCTCCAGAGTTCATAATCCACATAGGTGAATGGGAATCAACTTCAGCAAACTTTTCAAACATTTTACTGAGATCGTAGTTGATAACCACAAACCCCAGACGCACATCCTCAGCATATACCGGCGCCATCGCTCTGACCACCGGCTTCAGCGGCTGTTCAACCTGCCCATACTCTTCATTCAAATCTATGCTTGAGATCCATTGTGGTGAGTGACTGCGTTTAGCTTCCTGAAAATAGTGACGGGTACCTTTAAACTGTAACCCCTCCTCCTCTTCCCATTTAATTTGACGACCCCTGCGATAGGCTTTAAACAGTTCATTGCCACCCTCTGCAATAAAGCGTATCTGATCAACTGAAGAGTAAAGCTTGAGCGAGGAGATCCAGTCACGCCGGACAAGCAGCTCCCCCAGCAGATTTTCATAGGTTGTCGAGCGGCTGACTGCCTTATGCAGCGCAGAGGAGTTCGCGATATCGAAAGACAGACGTATCGCCTGATCAAGCGTGTGATGGAGTTCATCTTCGACAATTGTGAAACGTCGGTTAAATTCGGTTTCCGTTTCAGTCTGGAAACTGTTAGTCGCTTCAACCCAGGTATCGTAACTGATCACCCATACCAATCCGACTACCAGCAGTCCGAGCAACAGGGTAAAACGCAACGAATTAGTGACAGAACTCCGATGGTCCAAACAGGGCTCCTGATGGATTTAATTCTTATCAGTTAATTATAGGTCAGGAATAAGGTTCCAAATAACCCGCGGCACAACGCTTAGTGATCCATATCAACCTCAGTCGAGAACCACTTACTGAACATCTCGGCAATCGCGCCAGAGGTGATCGGCTTAGCCAGAAAATCATCCATACCCGCCGCCAGACAAGCTTCCTGATCACTACGCATACCGTTAGCGGTCATCGCGATAATAGTGACTCTTTTTCCACCCGCCGCCTGATATTCACGGATCGCTTTTGTCGCTGCATAGCCGTCCATCTCAGGCATCTGAACGTCCATAAACACCAGATCAAACTCCGGATCCCTTTTGATCGCTTCAAGCGCAAGGAGACCATTTTCGGCTATCTCAAACTGAACACCCAGTTTATTTAACAGCGCTGTCGCTACTTTCTGATTAACCTGATTATCTTCGGCAACCAGTACCTTGATCTGCGGAATACTAGCAACCTCAGGCTTAATCGGTGTATCGAGCGTTGCAGCAAACGTATTAGATCTCGATACGGCCCACTTGAGCGGTAATGTAAACCAGAACCGGGTGCCCTCACCTTTGCTGCTTTCAACACCGATATCACCGTGCATCAGATTAACCAGATCTTTCGATATCGACAGTCCCAGACCGGTTCCCCCATACTTACGCGTTGTAGAGGTGTCTTCCTGCGAGAAACGGTTAAACATATCCTGCAGTTTCTCTTCAGCGATTCCTATGCCTGTATCGGCCACACTGACTTTTACGAGGTCACCTTCAAGGCTATTATCCAGACACTCCACATACACTTTCACGCTGCCCTGTTCGGTAAATTTAAGGGCATTAGAGATCAGATTTACCAGTATCTGCTGGATACGCGTTGGATCGCCCATCAGATTTCGGTTACGAAGCCCGGATCCATCAACCGCCAGACTCAACTCAATATTTTTCTGGTCAGCCATCGCTTTGAAGGTATCTACACACTGGGTCACCAACTCGATCAAATCAAAGTCGATGTACTCAATTTCCAGCATACCTGACTCTATTTTTGAGTAATCCAGAATATCGTTGATGATGTGCAGCAAGCTACGGGAGCTATTTTTAATCACATCAAGATAGTCCTGCTGATCCTGATCAAGCGCGGTGCTTTCCAGCATATCGGTCATACCAATAATACCGTTCAGTGGAGTACGGATCTCATGGCTCATCGTTGCGAGAAACTTGCCTTTAGCAATATTAGCCTGTTCGGCATGCTCGCGTGCCGCGATCAGCTCTCTGGCATTTTTCTCCTGTACAGTGATGTTTTGCGCGATCCCTTCAATTACATCAGGGTCATCGCCTATCCCGAGTACAAGTTGCTGGAGTATCCGTAACGTACGAATCTCACCGTTAGGATGGATAAACCGTATATCCTGCTGTATCTGAGTCCTCTCACCCGTAAACAGTTTCTGTAATTGCTGAGCTGCTATATCAGCATCGACACCGAACCAGTTAATCACCTCGCCCCAGCTCTTATTATGCACCTCATCAGGATCAAGACCGCAGACTGATTTCAGGCCCTTGCTGGCGTAAAGCAATGCGCCGGTACCAACCGTATGGCGGAAGAAAATGAAGTCATCGCCAAGGTCATCTATAACGCGGCGAACCTGATCATAACTGCGCTGCGACTTGCGTTTTGCCAGCTCCCGTTCAGTAATATCCAGAACCGTACCTGAACTGCGTAGCGGTTCACCCCATTCACTAAACCTAGTGGTTCCCCGATCCTCTATATACTTGATCGAGCCATCAGGCAGCAGAATCCTGAATACCTCCTCGTAGTGTTCCTGCTCACGTTCCGCCTGCTCAAAACCTGCGACTGCTTCCACCCGGTCTTCAGGATGAATTCGATCAACAAACAGCTGATAGTTAAAATTGACATCAAGCGGGACACCAAATATGCGGTAAGCTTCATCTGACCACTCAAGATGATCGGTCTGGTGATCGTAAATCCAGCTTCCTACATGAGCGATCGCCTGTGCTTCCCTTAGCTCATGCTCACTCTTTTTCAGTTGCTGTTCTATCGCTTTACGCTCTGTAATATTACGAGCTGAGGCGTAGATATAGCGCCGACCTCCAATCACAATACCTTTGAGCCTGAGTTCCACGTCAAACAGTGAACCATCCTTGCGGCGATGTACCGTTTCGATACAAACTGGATCGATCAGGGGCATACGTAGCTTGTCCAGAATATCCTCTGCCGAGAGTCCAGCCTCCCAGTCGACTATGTTTAACCGACTGGCTTCCTCAGGTGTATATCCCAATACGTCGATAAAGCACCGACTGAACTGCACCAGATTTCCCTTGATATCGAGGACATGAACACCGTCAACAGAGGTATCAAACACAGTCCTGAGACGCTCTTCACTGAGCTGAAGTAACTCGGAACGTGTACGCCGGTCCGCTAAAACAATGGCGCCAAAGAAGATGATTACGCAATAAAGACTGAACCACCGCCAGCGCAACGGGCCATGAATAAACGATGAGCGATTGAGTGCTTCATTGGTAATCAGGTGGGCTACATACCAAGGAACCGTGACCACACCCTCCTCATCATGCTCAGGATGCAGTCTGATCAATGAGGGAACAGTCAGGCGTGACATCAAGAAGATGCCGTCATCAGTTTTGGCAGAGACCTCAGAATCCAGCATCTGTTGCCAGACATCCGGATAGTCCACCTGCATACGCGACGACTTATCGCCAAAAACGAAATCGATCACCTGATCGTCTCCGGCAATCGCTTTAAGGTAATACCCCTCCGAATTTATCAGATAATTGATATTGCCATTTTTAACCGACTGATCGGTATATTTCTCAGCCTCTTCAAATACTCGGTCCTGCAGGTTCTGCGCCAGATAGGTCAGCACCACAACGCCCTGCACCTGCCCCTCGTTATCGGTTACTGGCGTTCCTATCTGAATGATCGGTTGATAGAGTGATTCCAAATACTCACCTTCACTATTCAGTGTCAGGGGAGATATATAGATCTCATCAGGTTTGAGTGCTAACAACCTTTTCGTATACTGGCGATCAGCCCGGTTATTCAGCGTCGCTTTGGGTGCCTCCAGACACTGGCCACCAGCGTAACTGACGCGCGACAACTCCTGTCCATCTAGTTGAATCA
>JBFEXW010000027.1:0-14391 GCA_041562495.1 Marinobacterium sp.
CCTGCCTAAGATCATGCAGGCAAAACGCAAGCCGCTGGCTGTTAAAACACTGGATGAGCTGGGTATCTCACTGGCTAACAGTATTGAAGTACTCTCGGTAGAACCACCGGCGGAGCGTCAGGGTGGTATTCAGGTTGGTTCCGTAGATGAGCTGATCGATAAACTGCGTAACGAAGCTCAGGTGATTTAAGGAGAGTCTGATGAAAACTTTGATTATTGCCGAACACGATGGTCAGAACCTCAAAGGTGCGACTCTCGCAGCGCTCTCTGCTGCAGGTAAAATTAGTGCACCGGTTGATATGCTGATAACAGGAAGCAACCTAGGGGCAGTCACTGCTACAGCGGCAGCTCTTCCAGGTGTTGCCCGTGTACTGACAGCAGATGATGCTTCTCTCGAACATCCGCTGGCGGAGATGCTGGCACCGATCGTGAAGGGTATCGCTACTGATTACACACATATCCTGGCGGGTGCGACCACCTTTGGTAAGGATCTTCTGCCACGTGTAGCCGCGCTTTGTGGTGTTAACCAGATCTCTGACATTGTTGATGTTATTGATGCCGATACCTATAAGCGTCCTATCTATGCGGGTAACGCAATCGCCACGGTTAAAAGCTCAGAAGCGATTAAGGTGATGACGGTTCGTGGTACCGCTTTTGCGCCGGCTGCCGTTGAAGGCGGAAGTGCTGCGGTTGAAGCGCTGAGTGTTGCCGTAGCGAGTACTAAAGTGCGTTATGTCGGTGCGCAGGTTAATGAGTCTGATCGTCCGGAACTGGACTCTGCCGATATCGTTGTATCAGGCGGTCGTGGTGTTGGTTCTGCAGAAGACTTCGATAAGCTCTATAAGCTGGCGGATAAGTTGGGAGCGGCTGTTGGTGCTTCGCGTGCGGCGGTTGATAGCGGCTTTGTCCCCAACGATATGCAGGTTGGACAGACCGGTAAGATGGTCGCGCCTAAACTGTACATCGCGGTGGGTATCTCCGGTGCGATTCAGCATCTCGCGGGCATGAAGGACTCGGGTACGATTGTTGCGATCAACAAAGATGAGGAAGCGCCTATCTTTGGTATCGCGGATTACGGTCTGGTCGGCGATCTTCACCAGATCCTGCCGGAACTCACTGAGAAGCTTTAAGCGGATTTTACAAAGCGGGCAGATCAGCCCGCTTTTTTATCCGCATCACATGTCCTGTTTGAAAACACCTTACGAATATTGCAGAGACGCCTTATGAGTATCTACAACCCACCGTTAACAGATATCAACTTTGTACTCAAGGAACTGGTTGATTTTGACCAACTTTGTACTGACCTGTCGCTGTCAGAGGTCAATATGGAGCTTGCCAGCGTTGTTGTTGCGGAGGCGGGCAAGCTGGCTGCTGAAGTGCTCGCGCCCCTCAATGCCGAGGGCGATAAAACAGGAGCGAGGTTAACGGAGCAGGGGGTTCAGGAATCACCGGGCTTTGCTGATGCGTACCAACAGTATGTTGAAAACGGCTGGGGTACGCTGACAGCACCGGAGCAGTTTGGTGGCCAGGCGCTGCCCAACTGTCTTGGGACTGCGGTAAATGAGCTCTGGCATTCCGCGAATATGGCATTTGCGCTCTGCCCGATGCTGGGACAGGGTGCCGTTGAGGCGTTGATTGCTCATGGGTCGCCTGAGCTTCAGGATCACTATCTGCCGCGATTGATTTCGGGTGAATGGACGGGAACGATGAACCTGACCGAGCCAAGTGCGGGTTCAGATCTCGCAGCGGTATCGTCAAAAGCTGTTCCTGAAGGAGATCACTACCGTATCTCTGGTCAGAAGATCTTTATCACCTGGGGTGACCATCAGATGACGCCCAATATTATCCATCTGGTGCTGGCGCGACTGCCGAATGCGCCAGCAGGTGTGAAGGGGATATCGCTGTTTATTGTTCCTAAATTTCTGTTGGATGAATCAGGTGAGCCGGCTGAGCTGAACGATGCGAAATGCATCTCAATCGAGCATAAGCTGGGTATCCATGCCAGCCCGACCTGTACCATGAGTTTTGGTGATAACGGCGGCGCGATCGGTTATCTGGTAGGCGAGCCAAACAGGGGCCTGTCTTACATGTTCACCATGATGAACCACGCCCGTCAGTCAGTCGGAGGTCAGGGGCTGTCGATCTCCGAGCGTGCGTACCAGCAGGCCGTTGCATATGCCAAAGAGCGTCTGCAGGGCTCGCGTCCTGATGGCAGCAAGATGCCGATTATTGAGCATCCCGATGTGCGTCGTATGCTGATGGCTATGCGTTCAGGTACGGAAGCGATGCGCGCACTGGGTCTGATCGCTTCCGCAGCGACTGATCAGCTGCATGCTGGTGAGAGTGACGCTCAGGCAAAAGTTGATCTCTATACCCCTATTGTAAAAGGCTGGATGACTGAGCTGGCGCAGGAGATCTGTTCGCTCAATGTGCAGGTTCACGGTGGCATGGGTTTTGTTGAGGAGACAGGCGCCGCACAGCACTTCCGCGATGCGCGCATTCTGCCAATTTATGAAGGAACCAACGGTATTCAGGCGCTCGATCTGGCTGGTCGTAAGACAATTTTCGATCAGGGGAAAGCGGTTAAAAAACTGTTTGCCGAGATCGGTGCGGATCTGGGACAGCTGAGTGCTGAAAGCGGTTCTGAGTTTCAGGTGATCAGTACCTTGCTTAATCAGGCGTTCCTGAGTGCGCAGGAGAGTGTCGATCTGTTGCTGGACAGGTCGAAGGAGGATCGTACCTTCGCCAGCCTCGTGGCCTATGATTATCTGATGTCTATGGGCTATCTGCTCGGTGGCTGGTTGTTGGTACGTTCCGCTATGCGTGCGCGGGAACTGCAGCATGAGGCTTCGGACTACAGCGAATCCTATCTGACAGCCAAGATCAGTACGGCAGCTTTCTATGCAGAGTATTATCTGCCTCGAGTGCTGCAGCATGGCCTGACGCTGAAGACCGGTCTGGTGCATGCGCTGACGCTTGATGATGAACAGTTTTGACTTATTCGCATGTTCCCTTGAAGCTGGACTACTGAGTTCTATCCTTTATCATGCTGCCAAACATTAAGGCTTGAGAATCTGATGGAAACCCAGGGTACCCTCTATATTCTTTCTGCACCCTCAGGGGCAGGAAAAACCAGTCTGGTTAAATCGCTGGTTGAGCGCGATGCAAAGATTAAGGTCTCAGTATCACATACCACCCGAGCGCCGCGTGACGGTGAGCAGGATGGTGTGGCTTATAACTTTGTCGCTATGGATGAGTTCAATGAGCTGATCAATCAGGGACTTTTCCTTGAGTATGCTGAGGTGTTTACCAATAAGTATGGTACCTCCCAGCCCTGGGTCGAAGCGCAGCTCAAACAGGGGCTGGATGTGATTCTGGAGATCGACTGGCAGGGCGCGCAGCAGGTTCGCAGACTGGTCCGCAATGCGCTTTCGGTCTTTATCCTTCCTCCTAGCCGTAAAGAGCTGGAAAGGCGTTTGGTCGGCCGCGGGACTGATGCGCCGGAAGTGATCAGACACCGTATGGATGCAGCCGTAGAAGAGATGAGCCATTACGCCGAATTTGATTATCTGGTGATCAATGATGACTTCGATACCTCACTGGAAGAACTGCATGCAATCTTCCTTGCAAATCGCCTGCGACAGACGCCACAACAGATAAAACATGAAGATCTGTTGGAAGAGCTCTTGTCTACTGGTGGTTAGAATCTGTACAATCGCCGGTTCCCAAATTTTGACATTCAACATCTGAGGTTTATAGATGGCACGTGTAACAGTTGAAGACTGCCTGGAAAACGTAGATAACCGTTTTGAGCTGGTTATGGTAGCGTCTAAGCGCGCACGCCAGATCGCGGTCGGCGGCAAAGATCCTAAGGTTGAATGGGAAAACGACAAGCCTACTGTTGTCGCGCTGCGTGAGATCGCTGAAGGCCTGACAACCCGTACGGTTCTGGACGAGCAGGAAGCCGACTAAAGAATAGCGGAATAAGTTCACAGGAACGGATTCACATCCTCTTTTTTGATCTTCCAACCCGCCTCTATATGGGGCATTATCTAAGGCTCAATCTGAGAATTATACGTAGATAATGCCCACAATCGACGATCTTTCTGACAGGCTCAATGATTACCTGAATGAATCACAGATTCAGAAGGTTCGTCGTGCCTATTTTTACGCTGAGCAGGCGCATGATGGTCAGCGCCGTAAAAGCGGCGAACCCTATGTGACTCATCCGTTGGCCGTTGCCGGTGTGCTGTCTGAAATGCATATGGACCACGAAAGTCTGGTGGCCGCCATGCTGCATGATGTTATCGAAGATACCCAGATCAGCTACGAAGGGATTGAAAGTCAGTTTGGTGACTCCGTAGCCAGTATTGTTGATGGCGTATCCAAGCTGACCCATCTGGAGTTTGAAACCAAGGCGGAAGCTCAGGCTGAGAACTTTCAGAAGATGGTGCTGGCGATGGCGGAAGATATCCGCGTCATCATCGTCAAGCTGGCAGACCGTCTGCACAATATGCGTACGCTGGGCGCGATGCGTCCTGATAAGCAGCGTCGCATAGCGAAAGAAACCCTTGATATCTACTCGCCCATTGCGGCCCGTCTGGGGATGCGTGATCTGCAGGTTGAGCTGGAAGATCTGGCGTTTCAGGCGTTTCATCCGATGCGCGCCAAGTATATCCGCCGTGCGGTGGTTAAGGCACGTGGTCAGCGCAAGGATATTATCAGTGATATTCAGCAGACGATTCAGCAGCGCCTGACGCAGGAGCATCTGCCTGGCGTTGTAACCGGACGCGAAAAACACCTCTACTCTATCTATCGCAAGATGAAGTCGGAGAGCCGCTCCTTTGCGAGCATCATGGATGTATTTGCGTTCCGCATCGTTACTGACTCCGTTGATGACTGTTACCGAATTCTCGGCGCTGTTCATAACCTGTTTAAACCCGTTCCCGGGCGTTTTAAAGATTACATCGCAATTCCCAAGGCGAATGGCTATCAGTCGTTACATACCGATCTTTTCGGTGCGCGTGATATCACTATTGAGGTGCAGATTCGCACGCGTGAGATGGACGCGGTGGCCAGTCAGGGGATCGCGGAACATAGCCATTACAAAGTGTATGGCGACTCGGAAAGTGCAGTTGGCTCCTATAACCGTGCGCGGAAATGGGTAGAGGGTCTGCTTGAATTGCAGAAACGCGCCGGTGACTCCATGGAGTTTATCGACAGTGTTAAGAAGGATCTGTTCCCGGATGAGGTGTATGTATTTACGCCCAAGGGTAAGATTCTTGAGCTGCCACGTGGCGCAACGCCGATCGATTTCGCCTATGCGGTGCATACGGATGTCGGTAACTCCTGCATCTCCTGCCGTATCGACCGGCATCTGGCACCGCTCTCTGAACCGCTGCAGACCGGTCAAACAGTCGAGATTATTACCACACCACGTGCTCAGCCGAATATGGCCTGGCTCAATTTTGTGGTTACAGGAAAGGCGCGTACCAGTATCCGCCACTTCCTGAAAAACCAGCAGCGCCACGAATCGGTCGAACTGGGTCGGCGTCTGTTGAATCAGTTCCTCGCGAATTACAACGCGACGATCGAAGATATCGATTCGGCCAAGCTGATTAAACTGCTTGAAGATGCGGAGCTCGACAGCCTTGATGATCTGCTGGAAGATATCGGCATGGGTAATCGCATGGCCTATGTGGTCGCACGTCGCCTGCATCCGGATCAGGAAACACAAGGTGAGGATTCGTCTGATCGAGGTAAAGGCAAAGCGATAGCTATTCGTGGTGCAGAAGGGATGGTGATGCACTATGCGCGCTGCTGTCATCCGATACCCGGCGATGCAATCATCGGTAATATATCCACGGGTCGTGGTCTGGTGGTTCATCGCGCTGAATGTGGCAACCTGAACAAGGGGCGCGATCAGGGGCAGAAAAATATTTATCTGGAGTGGTCTGATACCAGTGAAGAGGAGTATCCGGTTGTTCTCCAGCTGCAGGTAGAATCTCAGCGTGGCATTATTGCTCAGTTGGCGATGGCTGTTTCAGCGGTCGGAGCTAACCTGCTGAAGATCGATTCAGGTGAGCGTGATGGTCAGTTACACGCGGTAACGATAGAACTGACGGTTGCTAACCGAGTGCATCTGGCTCGGGTGATGAAAAAACTGCGTGCGATACGGCAGGTAAATCGTGTCGCGCGTCAGTAAGAGTGATAGATAGGGAGATAGCTGTCTGATGGACGTACTGCAGACTCTGCGTCTTTTGTTGATGCATGATGCACAGGGGAAATATCTGGTTATCGTACCCGCACTGCTTGAGGTAAAGAGCGACCTGCTGGCTAAGGCTACTGGACGCAAACTGCAGGCTGTTACGCCGCAGGCGCTACAGCGCTTCTTCAGACAGCCCGGCGTGCGGCGTGTCTCAGGTCAGCGTAAGTTGTTCGAGTCGATCCCGCTTATCGTTGATGAAAGAGTTACTGATAACAGTCTGGGCGTGCTGGAAGCATCGACCGGGATGTTGTTCGATGAGGCTCTGACGGAATCCTGCCTGCAGGCTGCGCCGCGCGCTAGGCTCGGGATGCTGCTTGATTACCCTCCCACCAGAGGCGATGCTGATACCGAAGAGATCTCGGATGCGATTCATAAATTTACCTCCAAGCGCCTCAGTGAGCGTGTTGAAGAGACGCTGTCTCTGCCAACGCTTTCTCCGACTGCGCAAAAGCTGATGAAGCTGCGGGGTGACCCTGATGCCGGAGTTGATGACCTGTTACCTGTCGTGAGTAATGATCCGAGCTATTCGGCACAGGCGATGTCTTGGGCTAACTCTCCGATGTTCGCCGCGCCCGGTGGCGCGCACTCCCTTGATGATGCTGTAGTACGTATTCTGGGTTTTGATCTGGTGGTCAATCTCGGCTTAAGTTTGGTACTGGGTAAAGAGCTGAATCTGCCCGTTAAGGGGCCGAGAGGTGCCGTACCATACTGGCAGCGCTCTCTGGCGACAGCGTTTCTGGCCGAACGTCTGGGTAAGCAGATCCCGGTTAAGATTCGTCCGCAGAAGGGGCTGGTCTACCTATCTGGGCTGCTACACAATTTCGGTACGCTGCTTCTGGGGCATGTGTTTCCACCTCAGTATGATCAGGTATGTGAGGCGTTAACACTCAATCCGCATCTTGATGCCTGGAAAGTGGAACGCTCAGTTCTGGGCGTAGACAGCCCTCAGTTGGCGGCCTGGCTGTTTAGCTATTGGGGGTTACCCGAAGAGCTGGTGAACGCCATACGTTGGCAGAATCAGCCTGAAAAAATTCAGGATGAGACAAACCTGCCGATGCTATTGTCACTCTGTAGTCGAGTGCTACGCGAGCAGGGTATGAGTGACGGGCCGGTTACCGCTCTGGCACCAGAGATGTTTAATGCACTGGGGCTTGAGTTCCATCATGTTGACCGCGTGGTTGAAGATTTTGACGAGCTGAAAGTCAAAGTTCAGGATACGGTGTCGCAACTGAAACTCTAGATCACTAGTTTTCCAGTTCCTGTTCCAGCACTTCCAGTGAGTGCTGGGCTTCAAACCACTGCGCTTCTAATGTTTCCAGCTCAGACTTCAGCGATGCCTGCTGCGTAAGCAGTGCCTTAAGATCGGCTTTGGCATCCTCTGAATAGAGTGCGGTATCTGAAAGTTTCTCCTCAAGTGTACTCAGCGTCTGGTTTGCACTTTCCATCTGCTTCTCGAGCTTTTCGACCTGTTGTCTGAGAGGGCGTAAGGCTTTGCGCTTTTCCGCCTCGAGACGTTTCTGCTCTTTGCGGTCGGTGGCGCTTTGCGAACGGGTTGAGGCGTCGATTACTGGTTTATTCTCAGTACGCTGGGTGGCCAGCCACTTGTGATAGTCATCAAGATCGCCTTGGAATTCGCTGACTGAACCCTCAGCAACCAGTAGGAACTGATCAACACTGTTAGCCAGCAGGTGGCGGTCATGCGATACCAGAATGATAGCGCCTTCAAAACTTTGTAATGCCAGCGTCAGAGCATGTCTGACTTCGAGATCCAGATGGTTGGTCGGTTCGTCAAGCAGCAAAAGATTGGGTTTTTGCCAGGCGATCAGCGCTAGTGCCAGACGCGCTTTCTCGCCGCCTGAGAAGTGGGCGATGCTGTCCAGTGCATCATCCCCGGTAAAGCCGAAACTCCCCAGAAAACTGCGCAACGTCGCTTCTGTTGCTTCTGGTGCAATGCGTTGCAGATGCAGTAGTGCGGATGCCTGCATATCCAGTGCTTCAAGCTGGTGCTGTGCAAAGTAACCGATCTTCAGATGCTCGCCGCAGACCAGTTCACCCTTAATCAGAGGAAGGTCGGCAACCAGTGACTTAACCAGCGTCGATTTACCGGCGCCGTTGCGTCCCAGTAGGCCGATACGCTGTCCCGGGATCAGTGCCAGGTTAACCCCTTCTAGTACAGCTTTGTTGGTGTATCCAAGGTCGGCGTCTTTCAGACTGACCAGCGGTGAGGATATCTTGTCGCTGGCGTCAAAACGGAAAGTGAAAGGACTGTCGATATGGGCGGCGGAGATCATCTCCATCCGCTCAAGTTCCTTGATCCGGCTTTGTGCCTGTTTTGCCTTGCTCGCTTTGGCCTTGAAGCGGCGCACAAAATTCTCAATCTGAGCGATGCGTTCCTGCTGTTTGGTGTAAGCGGCCTGCTGCTGTGACAGCCGCTCTGCCCTCAGTCTTTCGAAAGCGGTGTAGTTGCCCTTGTACAGCGTAAGCTGTTTTTGATTCAGATGAACAACCTGAGTCGCAACGGAATCGATAAATGACCGATCGTGAGAGATCAGAATCAGCGTTCCCGGATAGTTTCTAAGCCATTGTTCCAGCCAGATAGTTGCATCCAGATCCAGATGGTTTGTAGGCTCGTCAAGTAGCAGCAGATCCGAGCGGCACATCAGTGCCTGTGCAAGATTAAGCCGGATACGCCAGCCGCCGGAGAAGGTGTTAACGGACTTCTGAGCATCTTCAGTCGAAAAGCCGAGTCCGTTGAGTAGCTGATAGGCTTTAGATTCTGCTCTGTAACCATCGATCGCCTCCAGTTCGGCATGAAGTGCGCCGAGCTGAGGGTTGTGACTCTGTTCCGCCTCAGTGATCCTGGACTGTAGCTCGCGCAGTGGCGCATCACCATCGAGCACGTAATTGAGTGCGCTGACATCGGTGCCTGAGACCTCCTGAGCCATATGTGCGATCTTGCTGCGATCTGGGCAAACGAGATCGCCAGCATCGGGCTGGAGTTCGCCGAGCAGCATTTTGAAAAGACTGGTTTTACCCGCGCCGTTGGCACCGATCAGAGCCAGTTTCCAGCCGGAATGGATGCTGAGACTGGCGTGTTCCAGAAGTGCCTGGGGACCGCGATGGAGACTAAGGTTGTGTAGGCGTATCATAGTGCGCGGATAGTATCATAGCGCCGCGTCAGATTAATCGATTTGGAGTGATAAATGTTATTGCCGGATGATCTGCAACTGGACAATCCTCTCTGGGATTATGCGCTGTCGATCTACCCTAAGCTGGAGACTCGGTTACTCGAACTTCAGTCCGAAGGCGTAAGGGTAAATCACCTGTTGACCGGGCTCTGGATGGGTGCGCAGGGGCGTTTAATGAACACTGAATATCAGCTTTCTGATCGCTGGTTCCGCGATAATACTGCGCCGGTTCGTGCTTCGCGTATCGCGTTAAAACTGCAACTGGGTCGTGTGCCACAACTGAATAGCTGCTATCAGCAGGTGAAGTCAGCTGAGTTGGCGTTGGAACAGGTAGAACTGGCGCTCCTATACTGGGAGCAGCATCAGACCACAGAGCTTGATTCACAGGCGATGCGGAAGAATCTTTTGACCGTCCTGGAGCCTTCGCATCCGCAAAATGCTGGCGCAATCGTGGATCAACTTATTGCTTTTTTTCATAGTCTGAGTTGATTTTAATATGAAATTCATTTTCGATTGACAGGCTTTAGATAAGAAACACCCCATTAAGGAATTCATAAATGAAGAAATCGATTTTGGTTTTGGCTCTCTCCTCAGTGATTGCCAGTGCACCCGTTCTGGCAGCGACACCTGATACTGAGGATCAGAAGCTAAGTTATGGTTTGGGTATGATGTTGGGTCAGCGACTCAAGGTCGATTTCGATAAGCTCGACTTTGATATGGTTCGTCAGGGTATCGAAGATAGCTTCACCGGTGGTGAAACCAAAATGACCGCAGTTGAGGTCGATGAAGTGATGCAGACCTGGCAGAAGGGCAAGATGGAAGCGCAGCGTAAGCAGATGGAAGCGCTGTCTCAGGAAAACAAGTCTGCAGGCGATACTTTCCGTGCAGAAAACGGTAACAAAGCGGGTGTCGTGACCACCGATTCAGGTCTGCAGATTGAGATGCTGACAGAGGGTGAAGGTGATAACCCAACGGCTGAAGACAGTGTGCGTGTTCACTATCGCGGTACGCTGATTGACGGTACTGAGTTTGATAGCTCTTACAGCCGTGGTGAGCCGGTTACTTTCCCGTTGCAGGGTGTTATCAAAGGCTGGACTGAAGGTCTGCAGTTGATGAAGAAAGGCGGAAAAGCGCGCTTGGTGATCCCATCTGATCTGGCTTACGGACCGGGTGGTGCTGGCGAGATGATTGGTCCAAATGCGACACTGGTCTTTGATGTAGAGCTTCTGGATATCAATCCTCAGGATGAAGCTAAATAAGATTTCAGGTCGGATGAAAAGCCTGCGCTGATGTCGCGGGCTTTTTTGTGTCTGAACGATTTATAGACGGCTTAAAAGTCGAACAGGTTCCATATACCGTTCGATCCAAGGGCGCTGACTGAGTTTCCTGGACCGAAGGCAACCGCATAAACGCTGGTTTGCGTGGGTCCGTATGACTCTTTGGTAGCCAGTCTCCAGCGCAGCAGCTCTTTCCCTGTCGGCACATCCCAGAGCTGTACCAGACCTGAAGCAGTTCCGGTTAGCAGACGCGAACCATCGTTAGAGAAGCGTGAAGTGAGATAGCTGACGCGGCGAGTCCAGAGTTTTTCATCACCCGTCAGGCTGCTGACAAGCTGCCCCGTTTTGGCATCCCATATCTGCGCACTGCTGAGGGTAGCCGCACTGAATACCAGATTGCCATTGGGTGAGAGTGCTACTGTGTCGATCTTGTTTTCGAATGCTCGCTGACTGATAAGCTTGCCCGTTTCCAGATTCCATACGCGTGCAATGTAATCATCTGCACCGGTGGCGACCAGCCGCTCATCGCGACTCAGTGACAGACTGCGTACTCGGGCAGGGTGAAGCAGGGTCTTGAGTATGCCGCCATTCTGTATATCAAAGAGTACGGCTTCGTGGTTTGCCAGCCCTAATAGCGCATGATTGCCGTTTGTTGTCAGGGCGATATCAAGGATCTCTCCTGGCGCTTTCCAGAACCAAACAGGCTTACCTGTCTGGACGTTCCAGAGCACCATATCAACCGGACTTGCGGTGACTGCAAATTTGTTTTCGGGAGAGAAAGCGGATGCAGAGATCGTGGTGTAACCGGAGGCGCTGTGATTCCAAGCATAGAGACGACTCTGTCCCCTAGTGTCCCAGAGAGCGCCTCCGTGTGTTAGCGCGCCGACGATCGCATATCGTCCATCACTACTGATAGATGCACTGTTGGCGCCCTGTATCGTGGTTTCCAGCGTTGTTGCAGGCGCTTTGTCGTCACTGCAGCCCGTCAGAACCAGCAGTGATGCTAACAGAGCTGCAGGCAGGAGCCGCATCAGGTCTCCGATACCTGATCCCGGTGCGCTTCATGCAGGATCGCAATCAGTTTGTCTTCCAGATTAAAGCGATCTTCCAGCGATTCCCCTAGCGTGGATAGTCTCAGTCCAAACTCCCGGATCTCTGCGACGGTTGGCTCATCAAATTTCGAATAATCATCATTAAAGTCGAGTGCGGCATCGGTTGAGGGTTTAATCTCAGGTAGTAGTTCGCGAGCAGATTCAACACTACCGTCGTTAAACTCGTGACCTTCACGGAGTAACTGCTCATAAACCTCAAAGTGGCCGGAGCTGAGATAGTCCATCAACAGATCGCAAAACGCCTCAAGACGTTGGTTTAGTTCTTCGCCAATACGTGTGCTGGGTAGTGTTACAAATGACTTGATCAGTTCCTGTCTCTCAGCAAGCCAGTTGTCGATAATTTCGCTTACCCCGCCCCAGCGCTCCTGGGCGTCTTTGCAGTTCTCGAGCATCGGGTACTCCTTCTATTTTGCGCCAGTTTATATCCAGAGTTCTGGCTCTGGCAAGCTGAATCCCCCGGAGCTACAGCCAATGAGTAGGTCAAAAAACGCCATCATTCGTTGATTTTCGACAAATCTTTGCAGGGTCTCCCAAGTAATATGCAAGGGGCGTTATACTTGCTCTAATAAGGCTTATTTTTATTTGGGGGAAACCGATGCGTGCACTTTTAACTCTGGTCGTTGGCGCTCTTATGTCGTTGGGTGCTTTGGCTGCGGATGGTCAGGGCGCCGGTACTTCCTATGTCAGCTACATAGAGCTGAAGCCCTTTGTAACCAATTTTGATGGTGGGTCAGAATTGCGTTTCCTGAAGTGTGAGGTGTCGATTCAGGTAGATGAGCCGGATGCCGCTCACTACATCAACCAGAATTTGGCGCAGATACGTAATGACCTGATTTTTCTGTTTGCCGCTCAGACTGAGGCTGAGGTGAAAGGTGTTGTTGCCCAGCAGGCTCTCGCGGCCAAGGCTCTGGAAGTAGTGCGGAAAAGTATGCTGGAGGAGACCGGTGCACCGCGGGCATCCGATCTCTTCTTTACCAGCTTTGTAATTCAGTAATCAGCCTTCAAGAAAACGTTTCAGGAACTGATCAAAAGGTTCCTGATCGTTCTTTTCTATAGCCCGCTGTTCTTCGAGCGAACTCTTAGCCAAGTTTTCAAAAATCACTGTCTGTTCAGGTGAAAGCTGTTCACGGCAGAGTGTTTCACGATGCTCCCGACTCTTCATTAGTATCCAGTCGTGATACCCCAACCCTGTTTCGTGCATATCAGCAAGTATACGGGCAGAAGGTGTCAGATCAGAATCTTCAAGGTGTGCTCTCTGCAGTGTCACTGCCTCAGTGTACTCGGTCGTACCGTTGGCTGAATCGAGTAATCGGGCCGTCAGCTCTACCTCATCAAGAATCTGCTGCCCCAGTTCAAGTCGGGACTTTTCGCCATGAATGGTAATCAGCTTCAGACCGGGTTCACGGCCCTGTTTTACAATGCGTGCCTTATTGTGATTCAGCATCGTACATTCGCTGTCCGTCAGGTGCTCATCGCCTGAGAACAGGCAGGTAAGCAGGAATGCGTCCATAAAACGGGACTGAGTCAGATCTATACCGAGTGGCAGTAGTGGGTTGATATCGGTATTGCGTACTTCGATATATTGCACACCACGATCAATCAGTGCATGAACCGGTTTTTCGCCACTGAAAGTGACCCGTTTAGGACGAATATCACTGTAATACTCGTTCTCTATCTGCAGCACATTTGCATTTAACTGGCGGTAGTGGTCGTCGACTTTTACGCCCAGCGCCTGATAGGGCACATAAGGCGTGTTGATGGCTCGCTTCAGTGACTCTGCGTAGCTGCATAGTTGATTAAAACAGATACCCAGCCCCTCTTGGGCGCGGTTGGTATAGCCAAGATCAGACATGCGTAACGAGGTTGCCCAGGGCAGATACAGAGTGTTCTCGTTAAAACGCTCCAACTGGTGTGGTGCGCCCTGCATGAAGTCCTCCCCCAGCGCTGGAGATGAACCAAACAGATAGAGCAGCAACCAGCTGTGACGACGGAAGTTACGGATCAGTGAGAAATAGGAACGGGACGCAAGTGTCTGCTCATCATAAGGACACTTCTGTAACTCTTTCCAGACAGGCCAGAACTGCTCTGGCAACGAGAAGTTGTAGTGAATTCCGGCAATGGTCTGCATCATTTTGCCATAGCGGTACTGTAGACCTATGCGGTATATATGCTTAAGTTGTCCGATATTGGAGCTGCCATATTCGGCGATACGAATCGCTTCTTCCGATGCGATCGAACTGGGCATTGAGCCGGCCCACAGTTCCTCATCGCCGAGATTCATATAGGTAAAGCGATGGAGGTCTGCCAACTCTTTAAGCGCTGAGTGGGCATCGGTGCTTACGCCAGTAATGAACTCAAGCAGTGCTTCTGAATAGTCGGTTGTAATCTGTGGATGGGTCAGTGTTGAACCCAGGGACTCAGGATGATTGGTTTGTGAGATTACCCCGCTGGCGTCGACACGTAACCCCTCTTTTTCGATACCGTGGCCAAGCTGGGATAACAGCGAAGCCTGACCACTTTTTTCCAGGCATTCCAGATGTTTTTCG
>JBFEXW010000028.1:0-14237 GCA_041562495.1 Marinobacterium sp.
ATCGATATTTTCGATAAACTGCAGTGTTTACCAACCCGTTTTTACAACCATACAAGCAGTGGTCAGCTTCTGGCCAAACTCACCTACAACGTTGAACAGGTTACAGAAGCGGTTACCGATGCAGTGAAAATTGGCCTGCGTGAGGGTATGACAGTTATCGGCTTGTTTGGCTACATGTTATATCTGAACTGGAAACTGACCCTTATATTTATCGCATCTGCACCCTTTATCGGCATTGTAGTTATGGTTGCTTCAAAACGGATGCGTCGTCAGAGCCGTAATATTCAAGAATCGGTGGGTGATATTACGGATGCCGCATCTGAAGCGATCAAGGGCTATCAGATTGTACGTATCTTTGGTGGCGTTGATTTTGAGACACAACGGTTCCACTCAGCGAGCGATGAAAATCGCCGTCACTTTATGAAGTTGGTGGTAACTCAGGCGCTCAACACGCCAATTATTCAGATGCTGGTTGCGATCGCTCTCGCATCACTGATGTTTATCGCCATGCATCCTAGCGTGATGGCGGGGATGAGTACGGGTGGATTTGTAGCCTTTCTGACAGCGGCTGGCCTGATTACCAAGCCATTGCGTCTGCTGACCGATGTAAACACCAAAATTCAGAAGGGCGTTGCGGCGTCTGAATCGGTATTCGCGGTACTGGATAGTGAACCCGAGAAGGATCAGGGTAGGCGGGTTCTCAAAGATGTGAAGGGCCATCTTAGCTTCAGAAACCTGACCTTTGCATATGATCCTGATGCCGCTAATGCGATAACGGATCTGAGTCTCGAAATTCCTGCTGGGAAAACAGTTGCGTTTGTCGGGCGATCAGGTTCGGGCAAGTCAACACTGATCAGTTTATTACCGAGATTCAACGATGGCTGGTCGGGGCAGATTCTGTTGGACGGAGTTCCATTGGAGGAGTGTATGCTCGCCAGTCTCAGAGAACAGATTGCACTGGTAAATCAGCAGGTGGTTCTGTTCAATGGAACCATCGCTGAAAATATCGCTTATGGCTCAATGTCTGGGGCAGCTCGTGGAGCTATCCTTGAAGCCGCGAAGAATGCACATGTCGCAGAATTTCTGGATCGGTTACCGAACGGTCTGGATACCGAGGTCGGTGAAGGTGGCGTGTTGTTGTCGGGTGGACAGCGTCAACGTATAGCAATTGCCCGCGCACTATTGAAGGATGCACCTATTCTGATATTGGATGAGGCTACCTCAGCACTGGATACTGAGTCAGAACGCCATATTCAGGAAGCATTAGGTGAGCTGGTGAAGGGGCGAACAACACTGATAATCGCCCATCGCCTGTCTACCATTGAGAAAGCGGATCTGATCGTTGTGATGGATCATGGGCGTATTATCGAGCAGGGTAGCCATCAGGAGTTGCTGGCTGCTGGTGGAGCATATGCACAGTTGCATCAGATGCAGTTTTCCGAAGAGGCGAATGGTTAATGTCACGCGGCTTATATACGCTGGTATTCGCCCTTCTACTGCCGTTCATAATTCTGCGAATTCTGTATCGAAGCCTGCAAGCCCCCGACTATCGCCAACGAATAGATGAACGATTGGGCTTTGTCGATCCTGTGGGCGGAGAGCCGCTGTGGATCCACGCAGTTTCCGTTGGTGAAGTTCTGGCAATAGCGCCGCTGATCGAGAAACTATTAGCAGAGCCTGAATCAGCCCCCGTTCTGATTACAACGACAACGCCTACCGGCGCTTCGCAGGTTAAACGCCTGTTTGATGATCGAGTTGAGCATCGTTTTCTACCCTGGGATCTCCCCCTGTTTTTTAATCTGTTTCTTAAACGTACTCAGCCTCGGGCCTGTGTGATTGTGGAAACCGAACTCTGGCCTAATATGTTGTACGCCTGTCAGAAATATTCGATTCCGGTGTTATTGGCAAATGCCAGGCTATCGGAGCGTTCGGCGCGTGGCTATCAGCGCTTTTTCAATCTAACGCGACAGATGTTGGGTGCATTATCTAAGCTCTGTGTCCAGAATGCCGAGGATGCTGAGCGCTTTATCCAACTTGGAGCGGCCAAGGAAAGTGTTCTAGTAACCGGAAGCATCAAGTTTGATGCAGAGATCCCGGAGCAGTTAATCAGCTTAGGCAAACGGTGGCGACAGAGCTGGAATACGCCATATCCGATCTGGATCGGTGCGAGTACGCATCAAGGCGAGGATGAGATTCTGTTGAGAGTTTGGCAGCGTTTGACTGAACGCGGTATTCAGAGCCGTTTGATTATCGTACCTCGTCACCCTGAACGCTTTGACTCAGTCTACCAGTTGGCGCAACGTTTTTCAGATCAGGTTGGAAAGCGATCTGAGTCTGAACTCAGCGATAAAACCGAGATATGGATCGGTGATACTCTGGGTGAGCTACCGGCCTTCTATGCGATGGCAGATTTCGCTGTTGTCGGCGGAAGCTTTTCTGGTACCGGCGGGCACAACCCACTGGAGCCAGCTCTGCTTGCCAAACCGATTCTCATGGGCCCTAGCCGCTTTAATTTCAAACTGATCACCGAGCAACTGATTGATACGGAGGCTCTTCGCGTTGTTGACAGTGAATCTGAGCTGGCAGTTGAAATTGAGCAACTGATCAATGACCCGGGTTTGATTCAGATTCGAGGTGAAGCGGGAAAAGCCTATGTGATGAGTAGTCGCGGTGCGCTGACACGACTACTCACCGAAGTTCAGGCGCTAATTTAAATCCACTAGTGTTTTAGACGCCGTAAAAGGTTTTATACCAGGCTACAAACTTATCCACACCCTCTTCAATCGGGGTATTCGGTTTGTATCCTGTATCCCGCATCAGTGCACTGACATCGGCATAGGTATGCTCAACATCACCCGGTTGCAGCGGAAGCAGCGTTTTCTCAGTAGTCTTGCCCAAGGAGCGCTCCAGACACTCGATATAGTAGAGCAGTTCGACCGGCTGACTATTGCCGATGTTGTATACCCGCCAGGGCGCCTTGGAACTGGATGGGTCGGGTGTCAATCCGCTCCATTCAGGGTTAGGCTGTGCAGTGCGATTGAGGGTGCGGATTATGCCCTCTACGATATCATCGATGTAGGTGAAATCACGTCGGTGCTTGCCGTAGTTGAACACCTTGAGTGGCTTGCCTTCGGTAATGGCGTTGGCAAACAGAATTGGAGACATATCGGGGCGTCCCCAGGGACCGTATACGGTAAAGAACCTCAAGCCTGTCGTTGGCAGGCCGTAGAGATGGCTGTAACTGTGGGCCATCGCTTCATTCGCTTTTTTGGTTGCTGCATACAGCGACACAGGGTGATCGACATTATCGGTCTCAGCGAAAGGGATCGTCTCGTTTGCACCATAGACGGAGCTGGACGACGCATAAACCAGATGCTCAACGCTGGTTTGTCTGCACCCCTCCAGAATATTCAGAAAACCTACCAGATTGGAATCCGCATAGGCGTGAGGATTCTCCAGTGAATAGCGTACCCCAGCCTGCGCGGCCAGATGAACCACGCGATCAAACTGGCCATCCTGAAAAAGTGTGTCCATGCCACTTCTGTTAGACAGATCGAGTTTCTGAAAACTGAAGTTACTAAGCGCTGCAAGCTCGTTCAGCCGCGCTTCTTTTAACGATACATCGTAGTAATCGTTAAGATTATCTATTCCTAGAACCTCATCACCCCGCGCACAGAGTTGTTGTGCGACATGGAATCCGATAAAGCCGGCGGCACCGGTAACCAGTACTTTCATGTTAGATTTCGCTGAAGTCTAAATTTTCATTGGTCTGATCAGAAAATGCGGCTGACAGATGATCTCGCAATAGTGAGTGGTCACTATCAAGCACCCAGGTATCCAGTGATTCGTCAAAATCAAAATGAAGTCCCTGAGTCCGGGTCGCGACCCAGAGCTGTCTCACCGGAGGCTGGCGAGTCAGAATGATCTGGCTGCGATCAGGACATTTTATGGTTAGCATTGCACCGTTATTGTCATAGTCCAGATCTGACTCTGCATCATCCAGCAACTCCTCAATAGCGTTAAGAGTCTCTTCAACGCGGCTTGAGTATAGGGTATCGCTCATTGTCTTGTCCGTTTACCAATCATTGAGGCGCACATTATAACGAGTTTACCGCTTGCTAAGCGATCATATCTGTTCACTCTTCAATGCCTGCAATGTCGCTTGGAATCCCTGCTCAGGGTATACTTGTGCCATCGTGAATCCAGTGCCTTACCAGGTGCTGAGAACAAGTTTAAAAGAGGCTGAAAATGAGGTTGTTAGCAGTTGTATTACTGGGTCTGGTACTAGCAGGTTGCGGTCAGAAAGGGCCGTTGCAGTTACCGGGCACCGAACCCGTTCAGCAGACTCAACAGTAAGAGATCGTTAATGGATAGTTTTGAATATCGGGATGGCCAGCTGTTTTGCGAAGAGGTCGCCCTGAATGATATCGCTGTGGCCTGTGGTACACCTACCTACGTTTATTCTCGCGAAGCGCTTGAGCAGGCTTATCTGCAGTACGCTAACGCACTTGCGGGTGTGGATTCGCTGGTGTGCTTTGCGGTTAAGGCAAACTCTAACCTTGCTGTGCTTAATGTGCTGGCTCAGTTGGGTGCAGGTTTTGATATTGTTTCCGGTGGTGAGCTGGAAAGAGCAATTCGCGCGGGTGCCGATCCGAAGAAAATCGTGTTCTCGGGTGTCGGTAAGCAACCGGCAGAGATTGCTCGTGCTCTGGACCTGGGTATCCACTGTTTCAACATTGAATCGGAATCGGAACTTGAGCGCATCAATCAGGTCGCAGGTGAACTAAATCGGGTTGCACCTGTATCCTTCCGGGTAAACCCGGATGTTGATGCAGGAACGCACCCCTATATCTCCACTGGCTTGAAAGAGAACAAGTTTGGTATCGCGATTGAAACGGCGCCTGAGGTTTATGCCCGGGCGGCGGAGATGAGTAATATCGAAGTGATCGGTGTGGATTGCCATATTGGTAGCCAGTTAACAGAGATCAGTCCGTTTCTCGATGCGCTGGATCGTCTGCTTGCGCTGATCGATCTGTTGGCAGATCAGGGCGTACAGATTAAGCATCTGGATCTTGGTGGTGGCCTTGGCGTGTGCTATACCGATGAAACACCGCCATTACCTGGTGAGTATATTGATGCGCTGCGTCAGCGTATTGGTGACCGAGAGTTGAAACTGGTCTTTGAACCCGGCCGCTCAATTGCGGCCAATGCTGGCGTATTGCTGACCCGGGTTGAGTTCCTTAAGCCTACTGAGCAGAAAAACTTTGCGATTATTGATGCAGCGATGAACGATCTGATCCGCCCTGCGCTTTATAGCGCGTATCAGGAGATCATCCCCGTTAAAACTGAAAGCGCATCAGCTGAGATGAGCTGGGATCTGGTCGGTCCGATTTGTGAAACCGGTGACTTCCTGGGCAAAGGACGCCAGCTGGCTTTGCAGCAGGGTGATCTGTTGGCAGTTTGTTCAGCAGGTGCGTATGGTTTTGTAATGGCATCAAACTACAACACCCGCGGAAGAGCCGCTGAGATAATGGTGTCTGACGATCGTTTTCAGGTGGTTCGCGAACGTGAGAGCTTTGAAGATCTGATACGCGGTGAACACCTCTTCAATGAGGTAGACTGATGCTGCTTAGATTCACAAAGATGCATGGTCTCGGCAACGATTTCATGGTGGTTGACGCGATCTCACAGAAAGTTCGGCTGAATGCGGATCTGGTACGTCGGTTGTCGGACCGTAATCGCGGGGTGGGTTTCGATCAACTGCTAGTTGTTGAGCCGCCTAATGAACCCGAAATGGATTTCTGTTACCGGATCTATAACGCGGACGGTTCTGAAGTTGAACACTGCGGTAACGGTGCACGCTGCTTTGCACGCTTTGTGCGTGATAAGGGGCTGGTACTGCGCGATACCATTAAAGTTCAAACAGCACGGGGTAAGGCGATTCTCGAGATTCAGGGACGTGATCAGGTTGAAGTTGATATGGGCGAACCCTATTTGCAACCGGCTGAAATTCCGCTGCTGGCTAGCCAGCAAGCAAGTACTTACTTTTTGACGGTGGGTGATTCCGAGAATGTTGAGCTCGGTGCCGTCTCGATGGGCAATCCGCATGGTGTGTTGCTGGTTGATTCCGTTGATACAGCGGAAGTGGAACGCTTAGGTCCTCTGCTGGAATCGCATCCGAGCTTTCCTAACAGGGCGAATATCGGTTTTATGGAGATCGTCAACCGCTCCGAGATTCGTTTGCGTGTCTACGAGCGTGGCGCCGGTGAAACATTGGCCTGTGGCACGGGGGCCTGCGCAGCGGTTGTTTCAGGCCGGCTGAGGGGGCTGCTTGATGAAGAGGTATGTGTCCATCTGCCAGGAGGCGATCTGAACATTCGCTGGCAGGGTGAGGGTATGCCTGTTCGGATGACCGGGCCGGTTGCGACTGTGTATGAGGGGCAGATCTATCTATGAGTACAAAACTCACCGAACAGCAGGTTGCAGAATGGCTGGCACAGAATCCGGATTTCTTCTCCCGTCAGACCTGGCTGCTTGAAAAGCTCTACGTGCCGCACCAGAGCGGCAATGCCGTCTCATTGGTCGAGCGGCAAACGTCGGTATTGCGTGCCAGAGCCGAAGCGCTGCAGACTCATATGTCGGATATGATCGAATCAGCGCGCCATAATGATGGCCAGTTCGACAAGACCAAACGTATGGTCCTGGCGCTACTTGAGGCTGATAGTTTTGATGAAGTGGCGATAGCGCTTGAAGAGAGTCTCTGTGGTGATTTCAGCGGAGATGAGATCGAATTGATCCTGTTCAGCGACACGCCTCTGGATGTGAATACCCTCAGGGTATTACCGCGAAGCCAGACCTCAATGGTGCAGCCACTGGTTGAGAGTAACCTGCCAAGCTGCGGCCAGCTTTCAGAGTCACTGACCCGGTTTATCTTCCGTCAACCGAAAGAAGCGGTCAGATCCTGTGCCGCCGTACCGCTGGTTAAAGGAGAAACACTCGGATTACTGGCAATCGGTTCTTATGATCCCAACTACTTCCAGTCCAGTCAGGGAACGCTATTCCTCAGCTATATCGGTGAGGTGTTAAGCCGTATTCTGGCGCGGTTAATGAAGCTGGAAGGCTAAAGCCAATGACGGACAGCGAACTTGAAAAGCTGTTCATTACTCATCTGCGTGTTCAGCTTCAGCTCTCTGCGCATACGCTGAAAAACTATCAGCGTGATCTGGAGCGTATTCGCGAGCAACTGACCCGGCTGGATAATCCGGGTTGGTTACAGCTCGGTGATCGTCAACTACGACGTGCAGTGGCTATGCTTCATGATCAGGGATTATCCGGACGTTCCTTGCAGCGCCTGCTCTCTGCAGTCAGAAGTTTCTATCGTTATCTGAACCGAGAGGGGCGTGCGGAACACAATCCTGCGCTTTCAGTCCAGGCTCCTAAGTCCCCGCGGCGGCTGCCTCAGACGGTGGGATCCACTCAGTTGGATTCACTGCTCGATATCGAGACCGAAGACCCGTTAGAACTCAGAGATCTGGCCGCGATGGAGCTTCTCTACTCAAGTGGGATTCGTGTATCCGAGCTGGCAGGCATCAATCTGAGCGATCTTGATCTGCAGGAGCTGCAACTTCAGGTTACCGGCAAAGGCAATAAGATGCGTCAGGTTCCGGTGGGACGTAAAGCAAAGCAGGCGATCCAGAGATGGCTGAATGCACGGAACACCTTCTGCCATGCGACTGAGCAGGCACTTTTTGTCAGTTTACGTGGCAAGCGGCTGAGTACCCGCAGTTTTGAGCAGCGAATTAAGCGCTGGGGAAGGCAGGCGGATATCTCCGGCCGCCTCTATCCTCACAGGCTGCGTCACAGCTTTGCGACCGAGATGCTGTCAGCCAGCGGTGATCTGCGTGCTGTACAGGAGCTACTGGGCCATGCGGATATCAGTACGACCCAGATCTATACCCACCTCGATTTTAAACAACTAAAGTCTGTCTATGATCAGGCACACCCCAGAGCGAAAAAAGCCTCAGATGATTAAACTGGTTACCTTTGATTTAGATGATACTCTCTGGGCCGTACAGCCGACGATGAAGCGGGCGAATCGTCGGCTCTGGGAGTGGCTCTCAAATGAGGCTCCAGCTTATGTTACGCGATTTGAACCCTCTGACCTGATGGAGGGATCAGCATTACGCAGAGCCCTGCTGGAGCGTTATCCAGAGATAGCCCATAGTATGACAGAGGTGAGAATCAGGCTTCTGGAAGAGGGGATGAAGGAGATTGGTTACTCTGAAGCACAGGCTCAAGAGTTGGCCGCTTCTGCTTTTGATCATTTTATGATGCACCGTAATGCGGTGACCCCCTATGATGAAGCCATCCCTATGCTGGAATCATTGAAAGCAATGGAGCTGAAGATAGCTGCGTTAAGTAATGGTAATGCCGATGTGACTCAAACCCCCCTGGCTCCCTGGTTTGATTTTCAGTTTAACGCTGATCTGGTTGGTACGGCTAAACCCCATCGTCTGATGTTTGATAAAGCGCTGGACAGGGCATGTGCCAAGGCTTGCGAGGCTGTGCATATCGGCGATCATCCGATAAATGATATTCAGGCGGCGAAGGCTCTGGGAATGCATACAATCTGGGTAAATCCGGAGCTGACTGAATGGTCGGTACCGGCCGAGGCAGATTTTCATCTGGATTGTTTATCAGAGATTCCCGGCGTTATCTGTCAGTTGTCTGGGCGTTAATGCCCAAAGACAGCTTAATCTTTAAGAAATAGCGTTAGCAGATCGTTCAGAAACAGGCGTCCTTCTTGGGTAGGTTTGATCAGCTGTGGGTCTTGATCCAGCATGCCGCGGCTTATCGCGCTATCGAGCTCAGCTTGAATAGTCGATACACAGAGCCCGGTTCTCTGTTCAAAAAGTGAGCGCTCAACGCCCTCGCTGAGTCGTAGCGCATTAAGCATAAACTCAAATGCAAGTTCATCTGATGAAACTTGCTGCTCTCCTGCCAGACGCGAAGCCGGATTCATATATCCCTTAGGCTGGCGCTGCTTATGGCGTCGCACTACTTCGAGATGATCTTCAACGATGCGGCTGATTTTGCCGTGCGCACCGGCACCGATACCGAGATAATCGCCAAAGCGCCAGTAGTTGAGGTTGTGGCTTCCCTGATCACCCGATCTGGCGTACGCCGAGATCTCATACTGATGATAGCCGGCAGCCTCGAGTAACTGTTGGCCTGACTCCTGAATCTCCCAGAGATCCTCCTCTATTGGAAGTTTGGGAGGACGGGCATGAAACTCAGTGTTGGGTTCCAGGGTCAACTGGTACCAGGAGATCTGATCTGGATTAAGCGCAATCGCCTGCTTCAGGTCAGACAGAGCATCCTCAGGTCTTTGGTTGGGCAGGCCATGCATCAGATCAAGATTCACCCGATCAAATATCTTTCGTGCTTCGGTTGCTGCAGTTATCGCTTCATTGGCACTGTGTATGCGTCCCAATGCTTGAAGTGCGTTGTTCTTGAAGCTCTGAATGCCGAGTGAGATGCGGTTGATTCCGGCAGTCCGATAACCTCTGAAGCGTTCAATCTCAAAGGTTCCCGGGTTGGCTTCAATTGTGATCTCGGCATCAGCCGCTAACACGGCTCTGCTTTTAATATGCTCAAGAAGCTGTCGATAGGTGTCTGCCTGAAACAGACTCGGTGTTCCGCCACCGATAAAAATTGTCTCTATAGGTCTGGGTTCTCTAGCGGTAGCTGTCCACTCACTATCAAAATCCTGAATCAGTGCTTCCAGATAGGCGGTCTCGGGTAGCTCGTCGCGAACCTGATGCGAATTGAAATCGCAGTAGGGACATTTTCTGACGCACCAGGGTATATGCACATACAGCGATAAAGGCGGTAAAGTAACTGTCATTTGTAAACGCTTACTTACTTCAAAAACTCTGCTACCAGTCTTTCAAACTCGGCAACAGCTTTTCCGCGATGACTGACCTTTCGCTTTTGATCCGGCGTCAGTTCAGCGGCAGCGCAGCCGTATTCGGGTGACCAGAAGACCGGATCGTAGCCAAAGCCACCGTTACCCGCAGTCTGATGAAGAATACGCCCCTCCCAGGTGCCGAGACAGATAAGGGGTGTGGGGTCTTTTGCGTGACGCATGCACACCAGAACACAGCGAAATCTTGCACTGCGCTGAGCATCATCAACACCGGACATTTCAGCGAGCAGCTTATCGATATTCTGTTGATCCGTGGCCTGAGGTCCGGAGTAGCGCGCTGAATAGATACCTGGTGCGCTATCGAGATAATCCACCTCCAGCCCGGAGTCATCTGCCAGTGAGGGAAGACCGGTGATTTCACAGGCGTGACGCGCCTTGATAATCGCGTTCTCAACAAAGCTGAGCCCGGTCTCATCCGCATCGCTCACATTCAAGCTGCCCTGGGGGATCACCTCAAGGCCCAGCGGTGCCAGGATATGGCTGAACTCAGCGAGCTTACCCTTGTTGCCACTGGCGAGTACGATCTGCTTCGGCATCAGTTACTCCTCGTAAAAGGTCTGGGAGAAGCTGACATTGATCGGTTCTTTGTTCGGATCAGGCTGAACGGACAGATTAAAGTCTAGTCTTTCTTCGTTGGAGAACCTGAAGCTGCTGATGTAGTAGATCGCTTCACCTTCCAATACTTTGTGGAACTGCAGTGGCTTAACCTGCTGTATCAGATTTTTCGCCTCACCGGAGACCAGTGCATTGACCGGTGTTGTACTGCCATCCGCATTGATCTTAAGCACCGCTATGTTTATCAGAGCCATGACGCGACTGCGTGTCAGCTCATAACTCTTTGCAACCTCCGGTGTCAGAAAGCTCGTGGGGATTGCGCTGTAGTGAACCTCATAACCCGCCTGTACGATCTTCTGTTCCGCCTGCAGAGGCAGGATGAATAGCGAAAATAGCCAGATCAGACCGGTTATAGCGGATGTGAGTTTGAACCTTCTCATATTGACCTCCATAGCATCAACGGGTGATGTGATAGATCGCGATCTCGCCGAGCATGTTGGGCCAGAGTTTATTACTCCAGCGCTCCCGGTGAGCGTAGTCTACAACGGTACGCTCAATGATCCGAATGCCGCGATCTATACACAGCTGTTCAAAGTCCTTGAACGTACAGAAGTGAATATTGGGCGTGTCGTACCAGCCGTAGGGTAGGAATTTAGAGACCGGCATCCGCCCACGCATCGCGAGATAGAAGCGGGCGCGCCAGTGCGCAAAGTTGGGGAAGGTCACCACGCCCTCTTTGCCAATACGCAGCATCTCTTCAACGATCAGATCAGGACGGTGCATAACCTGC
Source organism: Marinobacterium sp. (assembly GCA_041562495.1). Taxonomy (GTDB): domain Bacteria; phylum Pseudomonadota; class Gammaproteobacteria; order Pseudomonadales; family Balneatricaceae; genus Marinobacterium_E. The sequence continues at coordinate 11,334 of JBFEXW010000028.1, forward strand.
AGTGCCTGCGTCATAACAACGGTATCGAAGCTGTTGTCTTCAATTGTTGCCAGCCCTTCATCGATGTTCTTTTCAATCACGTTGATACCGCGAGCGATACAGGCGGTGATATTGTCGTGATCGATCTCCAGACCCAATCCAGCAACCTGCTTGGTGTCGCGCAGGTGCGCCAGTAGTTCGCCATCACCACAACCCAGATCGAGCACGCGCGAACTGGGCTGGAACCACTGTTCGATAATTTCCAGATCAGCTCTCATCAGAAATCACCTCCGCAACGCGATTCATATAGGCACTGAAGATATCCATATAGCGAGGACTGGGAATCAGGAACGCATCGTGGCCATGATCAGAGTCGATCTCCGCATAACTGACATTCTTGCGTGCAGTAATCAGCGCATCGGTTATCTCACGGGAGCGTTCGGGAGAGAAGCGCCAGTCGGTGGTGAAGGATACCACCAGAAAATTACACTCAGCTTTACTCAGTGCTTTAGCCAGATCATGATCATACTCTGCAGCGGGATCAAAGTAGTCCAGTGCTTTGGTCATCAGCAGATAGGTATTGGCGTCAAAGCTGGTTGAGAAGCGTTCACCCTGATACTGCAGGTAGCTCTCCACCTCAAACTGGGTATTGAAGTCGAAACTCAGCTTGCCGGTGCTCATCTCGCGACCAAACTTTTCCCGCATGCCATCATCAGACAGGTAGGTTATATGGCCGACCATGCGCGCTAGCGCGAGCCCGGTTTTAGGAACCTGGTTATTCAGGTAATAACGACCGTTATTAAACTGCGGGTCTTTTGTTATCGCCTGACGCGCCACCTCATTGAAGGCGATATTCTGGGCTGTCAGGCGGGGAGCTGAGGCGATAACCAGTGCGTGTTTGACCCGGTCAGGATAGTCGATCGCCCACTGCATCGCCTGCATCCCACCGAGGCTTCCGCCAACGATAGCCGCCCAGCACTGAATGCTGAGTCTGTCTGCCAGGCGAGCCTGACTATTCACCCAGTCGCGCACGGTGACAACCGGGAAGTCTGGGCCATAGGGCTGTTCGGTATCAGGGTTGATGCTGATCGGGCCGGTTGAGCCATGACAGCCACCAAGGTTGTTCAGCGATACGACAAAGAACCTGTTGGTGTCGATCGGCTTTCCCGGGCCTATGGCGCTATCCCACCATCCCGGCTTTTTATCGTCCATCGACAGATAACCCGCTGCGTGCTGGTGGCCCGACAGCGCATGGCAGATCAATACCGCGTTGCTGGCATCGGCATTAAGTTTGCCGTAGGTCTCAACAATCAGGTCGTACTGCTTAATCTGTCGCCCGGAACAGAGCTGCAGAGGTTCGTCAAAGTGATAAACCTGAGGTTCTACCAGGCCAACTGAATCTGGGGGAAGGGTCTCCGGCATTCGCCAAACTCTCCTGTCTAATGCGCGGTAACTGAGCTGATGACTTATCCGCTCATTCTAGCATCTATTTAAAGGGTTTTTAGCTCTTCTGGCAGCGTTGATAAGTTGGAAATTCGTACTCTTTTGCGCCGACTGCTATGACCTGAAAGTATCTCTACCTGAGCTTTAGGGACTTTGCAGAGTTTCGCCAGATATTTGATTAACTCGGCGTTGGCTTTGCCATCAACCGGCGGTGCTGAGATACGAATTTTAACTGCGTCACCATGTAATCCTGCTATCTCAGTCCGCTTCGCACCGGGTTGCAGGTGGCAGTTGAGGGTGAGTTGTTCACCTTCATAACTGTATGGCGATACCTCCACACTACATTACCAGACGTGCGATCTGGGATTGTAAAATCTGGATAGCCAGAAAGATCAGAATTGGCGAAAGATCCAGGCCACCAATCGGCGGAATCACTTTGCGTGCCAGTGAGAATAGCGGCTCGGTGATCTGCAGAATCAGTTGCGGTGCAGGGTGATAGCTGTTCGGCGCGATCCACGAGAGGATCACAGCGCCAATCACCGCCCAGAAATAGATAGTCAGAATTGCATCCAGTACACTCATAAAGGCGAACAGTGCTACCGCCAGCATATTGGGTACCGCGCCCTGTGCATAGGCATAGATCGCCATGATCGCCAGTATCTTGACCACAAGTGCCAGAATCAGTGGTGCTGAGTCGAATCTTTTCCAGCGTGGTAAAATTTTCTGCAGCGGTGTCAGTGGTACCTGAGTAAAGCGCACGATCGACTGCGAAATAGGATTGTAGTAATCAGCCCCGGATACCTGAAGCAGGAAACGCAGAATCAGTATGAAGGCAAAAACTTCACCGATGGTTTGGATAATGAGTGTAATTGGATCGCCGCTCATAAGAGTCCCTAGTCAATCAGTTTGAGGTCAGTATAGTGAACTGACGAAAGTGGAGTAACCCCGAGTCAGGGGTTAGCTCTCATTTATGTTTTCATTGCACAGCACTTCGATCAGATCGGCCGCTTTATCTGCGCAGGCGGTCATCGCTGATGCAACGGTTTCACCCAACCCTTCATGTTCAAAGCACAGGATAGCCTGCTCTGTAGTTCCGCCTGGTGAGGTTACCCGCTTGCGGAGCTCTGCCGGGCTTAGTCCCGTCTGTTTCGCCATCGCAGCTGCGCCTTCGGCCGTTTGCAGCGTCAGTTGTGTGGCTGTTTCCCGGTCCAGTCCCAGAGCGATAGCCGCTTCGATCATCTTCTCCATAAACAGGAAGTAGTAGGCGGGACCTGAACCGGAAACGGCTGTTACCCGGTCGATATCGATCTCAGTCTCAACCCAGACCGCCAGACCTACGGCTTCCATCATCTCGGTTGCAACCGCTTTCTGCGGTTCGCTGACCTGCGCATTGGCAAAGAGCCCGCAGGCGCCTTTCCCTAGCAAAGATGGGGTATTGGGCATGGTGCGGATGATTGGCAGTCCACCACCACTCCAGCGATC
>JBFEXW010000029.1:0-14005 GCA_041562495.1 Marinobacterium sp.
CTCATGAAGCGCTGTGGACAACACAATATCGGACCACTCCAGCCACTTGCGGTACTCTTTCGCACTCTCAGCATAACCAAACTGAACCAGACGATGTTGATAACGATCCCTGATCTGATAGAACGCCTCTGGAACCTTGCGAAAACGCTGTCCCAGCAGTGACAGTTCAAAGTCGAGGCCCGCTGTCTCTAGCTCATCAAGCAGGTTAAGCAAGCGCTCTGGTCCTTTATCAAACTCCCAGCGTGCATTCCATAACAGACGCACCGGATGTTCCGAAAACAGAGCTCGTGCAGGCTTATGGGATTGTGACAGATTTAGCGGCACCGGTAGCACACTGGAGCGTTCAGAGAGTCGCTCTACAACACCTGCCGGGACCTGATCAGGTAGTTTCTTTAACAGCGCTGCCGCTCCCTGAAGAAAGCTGGTACGGTTAAACTCAGAGTTAAACAGTAGCCGGTCGCCACAGAGCGCGGTGTAGATTGACAGCAGCTGCGGTTCAACGGAGCTGAATTCACGACCCGATTGAGGATAACCGAACTGATTTTCATGAAAATAAACCAGTGTTGGCAGTAACGCGAGACTGGGACAGAAACCTCGCAGTGCAGAGAGATCCACCATTGAAGTCGTGATAAGCAGGTCATACTCCTGCTCTAGCAATGCCCGTTGCTCGCCAAAGGCCCAGCTCAGACTGTTTCCCCTCACTCGCCAGGAGAAGTAGCGTGGCGGCAAACTGATCAACGTCCAGTCGTAACCCGGCAAACCTTTGATAAGGGTGTTCGCCCAGACCGCGTGACTGTCAGCGTGGTAGGCGGAAAGCAGAAGAATTTTTAGCTTAGATTCCATTGAAACTATTACACTTAAGTTTGAATTGACCAGACTAGACACCTAGTCTTTAACAACCTATTTAAAAAATCTAAGACTGAAAGGCCAGACGATGTATTCCGAGCCATTATGGATCCCACCAAAAGAGCGTGTCGAATCCTCTAACCTGTACCATTTCATGCGCGAAGCTGAGCGTCTAACCGGACTCGAGTTTGAGGATTATCACAGCCTTTGGCAATGGTCAGTCGAACAACCGGAAACGTTCTGGTCACTCGTCTGGGATTATACCGGCATCATTGGTCATAAAGGTGACGTGGTTCTAAATGACAGCGAACGCATCGACCAGGCATGCTGGTTTCCGGAATCCAGCATCAACTTTGCGGAAAATCTTCTACGCGGTTTACCAGAGCAGGAGGCGCTTGTTTTCTGGGGTGAAGATCAGGTAAAACGCCGCCTCAGTGTCGAGGAGCTTAAGGCTGAAGTATCCCGAGTCTCTCAGGCCCTGGTCGCCGCGGGCGTGGAAACTGGCGATCGCGTCGCCGGATTTCTCCCCAATATACCGGAAACCCTGATCGCGATGCTTGCCACCAGCACTCTTGGCGCGGTCTGGTGTTCAGCTTCACCCGACTTTGGCGTAGACGGGGTTCTGGACCGTTTCGGTCAGATTGAGCCCAAGGTATTTATCTGCGTTGATGGTTACTACTACAACGGCAAATCGATCAACTGCATAGAGAAGAACCGAGCCGTTGTCAGCCAGTTGCCCACCGTAAAAAAAGCGGTGATGGTGCGCTATCTGGGAATCGACCTAGGCCAGGAGGATACTGAACTGGTCACCTGGCAGAGCTTTATCAGTGCCTTCGCACCCTCGCGGCTAAGCTTCACACGCGTTCCATTTAACCATCCGCTGCTTATCATGTTCTCATCCGGCACGACTGGTGCGCCCAAATGCATCGTTCACTCTGTCGGCGGGACGCTGATTCAACATCTCAAGGAGCATCAGTTACACGCGGATATTAAGCGGGGAGACCGGCTGTTCTACTTTACGACCTGTGGCTGGATGATGTGGAACTGGCTGATAAGTGCACTGGCCTCGCAGGCAACCCTGCTACTTTATGACGGTAGCCCCTTTGCCGGACGAAAACAGATCATCTTCGACTACGCCGATCAGGAGCGGATGACGCATCTGGGGACTTCGGCAAAATTTATTGAAGCCGCACAGAAGTTTGGTCTTACCCCCTTCCAGGATCATCAGCTCAGCGAGCTCAGGACGATACTTTCGACAGGTAGCCCGCTGTCGCCGGAGGGGTTTGAATATGTCTATGAACAGATCAAGCCTGACCTGCAACTGGCCTCCATATCCGGTGGCACAGATATCCTTTCATGTTTCGCCCTCGGCTGCCCGATACTTCCGGTATGGCGTGGCGAACTGCAGTGTCGCGGTCTGGGGATGGCGGTTGATGTGTATAACGATCAGGGTGGTCCTGTGGTTCAGGAGAAAGGCGAACTGGTCTGCACCCAGCCCTTCCCATCTATGCCGATTGGCTTCTGGAATGATCCAGACGGTGAACGCTACCATCAGGCTTATTTCGATCGCTTCGATAATATCTGGTGTCATGGGGATTATGTGGAGCTGACCGAACATCAGGGGATGATTATCTACGGGCGTTCTGATGCTGTACTTAATCCCGGTGGGGTACGCATAGGCACCGCAGAGATCTACCGTCAGGTTGAACAGGTTGACGAAGTACTGGAGTCGATCGTAGTAGGTCAACCCTGGAAAAATGATGTTCGGGTGGTGCTCTTTGTAACACTACGAGCAGGTCTGGTGCTGGACGCGGCACTGACACAGAAAATTAAGGAGCAGATCCGTTCAAAAACCACCCCACGCCATATACCGGCCAAGGTGATCCAGGTTCCGGATATCCCTAAAACCAAGAGCGGAAAAATTGTTGAGCTTGCGGTACGGGATCTGCTGATCGGCAAAGAACCGAAAAATATTGAAGCACTGGCCAATCCAGAAGCGCTCGAGGCGTTCAGGGACTGTGCAGAGCTTCAATTCTGATCAGCCAATAAACCAGCCGCCAGCAAAATAGATCAACAGCCCTGCCGCCAGGGCTTTTATCATATGTTGTGTCCAAACACCGACCGCCAGCAGAGCAAGCGCGGCAAGGATCCGTAGCGGCTCAATGCCGCCATTCACGCCATTGAGCACCATCGGCATCGCTATTCCGGGTAACACTGCTACCGTTGTGTAGTTCAGCATCTGACGAATATAGAGCGGCATCTGTCGATTCCCGACAAGGCCAAGAAATGAGAAACGAATCAGCCAGGTGCCCAGCCCAAGCAGAACGGCAATCATCCATATATAGCTCGATTCAATCATTACTTACCGCCTCCTTGCGCGGATTCACCAAACGGCGCTCAACTTCAGTACCAACAATCAGCGCGATGCCTGCTGCTGCAAGAAACCCTGTATTGAACGGCAGATCATAAAACAGCAGCGTTCCGATAATTGAGGTTAATGCTGCGGCCAGATGAGCGATCGATCGAAGCATCGGAGCAACCAAGGCAAGAAAGGTGGCAGGAACCGCAAAATCAAACCCGATATCAGCAGGAATAGATTCACCCACAACAGCCCCCAGATAGGTGCCGAGATACCAGAGTAGCGATAGCGGAATAGCCACACCGAGATAGAACGCGACACGTTCATCAACTGACCGTTGAGGTTTGCGAACAAGATCAATTGAGGTTAGAGCAAAGGGCTGATCGAACAGCCAGTAGCATCCCAGCGCGCGCTTCCACATCGGCAAGGAACCAAAAGTCGGGACCAGTGCGGCAGAATACATCCCCATCCGAAGATTCACCGCCAGCGAAGTCGCAAGAATAACTAGTGTCGGTGCATGTTCGCTCATCAGGCTGACCGCTGTTATCTGCGAGGCACCTGCTAAAACAAAGATGCTGAATCCCAGAACCTGATCGATATCCAGACCCGCTTCCGTACCTATCACCCCAAACAGCATACCGAAGGGCGTCATTACAAAAGCAAAGGGGATCGCGTTTATACATCCATCACGGAAACCGCGGCCGAAGCTGCCAGACGCGCTCAATGGACACTCCTTGTGTAAAAACCAGTTGGTGATAGAGATCGGAACCAAGGATAACAAATATCCATAGCAGGCTATAAGCCTGATCGATTTCACGCAACAGGACGAAAGCAAACATATGATAAGTACTATTCACTATTAATTATACTTTTAATGATTTTTATCTCTGTAAAAACAAAATATTCGAGATATAAATTTTGCATATTAAAGATAAGCTAGTGCTTAGCAATATTAGTTTCCATCTCAACAGAGGAAGGGATTATGCAGGTATTAGTTATGGGCGCTGGCGTTATTGGTGTAACCAGTGCGTGGTATCTCGCAAAAGCGGGTCATCAGGTTACTGTGATTGATCGCCAGGTCGACGTGGCTCTGGAAACCAGCTATGGCAATGCCGGCCAGATCTCTCCCGGCTACTCCTCCCCCTGGGCTGCACCAGGCATTCCGATCAAGGCGGTTAAATGGCTGATGCAGGATCTCGCCCCCTTTGCCATTAGTGGCAAGGAACTGGATCCCCAAACGCTCAACTGGATGACCAAGATGCTGAGAAACTGCACGCAGGATGCGTACAAGGTAAACAAAGCTCGTATGCTACGTATCGCAGAATACAGCCGCGACTGTTTTATCGATCTGCGTAAAGAGATTGATATCCGTTATGACAACCGGGCTCAGGGTACGCTACAGCTTTTCCGCACGCATAAGCAGATAGATGACTCACTGAAAGATATCAAAGTGCTCGAGGAGTGTGGCGTTAGCCATCAGATACTGGATGTCGAAGGCTGTATCCAATATGAACCTGCGCTTGCACTGGTAAAGGAGAAGATTGTCGGCGGATTACGTTTACCGGGTGACGAAACCGGTAACTGCTACACGTTTACCAACCTGCTCGCGGATGAGTGCAAGAAGCTCGGTGTCAGGTTCATTATGAAAACCGACATTTTGTCGATTAACACGGCTGCAGGCGAGGTTAAGAGCATCTCTACATCCCGCGGCAAGATGACTGCAGACGCTTACCTCTGTGCACTGGGTAGCTATTCGACACCTATGCTGGCTGTGATTAAGGTTAAAGTCCCGATCTATCCCGTCAAAGGCTATTCACTGACCGTTGATATCGATGACGAATCACGTGCCCCCCAATCAACCATTATGGATGAAACCTATAAGGTGGCGGTGACCCGGTTTGATAACAAGATTCGGGTTGGTGGCACTGCTGAGATCGCATCGTACAACAAAGATCTGAAAGAATCGAAACGTATCAATGTTGAGTTCGTGGTAAATGACCTGTTCCCGGGCTCTGGTGATACTAGCAAGAGTGAATTCTGGGCGGGGCTTCGCCCAATGACACCCGACGGCACACCAGTTTTAGGCGAAACTCCGCTGCCCAACCTGTACCTGAACACCGGACACGGAACACTCGGCTGGACGATGTCACTTGGTTCTGCTCAGTATGTCGCCGATATCATGAGTCACCGGAAACCAGCCATCGATACCGAAGGCCTGTCAATGGCGCGCTACCACTAAGGTTAGTGATAGACTCCAATTACATAGACCCTACTTTCTAATTAAGCAGCCGGAAGGCTGCTTTAAAGGAAAAATTGAATGGCACGTCCTGCAGTAGCAACGATCAATCTGGATGCGATACGTCATAACTATTCACTGGCTAAATCACTGTCCGGAGAGGGTGATGCGCTCGCGATCATAAAGGCCAATGCCTATGGACACGGTGCCATTGAAGTTGCCAAGGCACTTGATACCCAGGCACCGGGTTACGGAGTGGCCTGTATTGAAGAGGCTGTCCAGTTGCGCGATGCAGGTATCAGCAAACCAATCCTGCTGCTGGAGGGCTTTTTCGAGACCTCTGAGCTCGAATTTATCGCCAATAACAACCTCTGGTGTGTCATTCACTCATTTGATCAGATTGATCAACTTGCCAGAGCGAACATAGCGACCCCCATTAATATCTGGCTGAAGATTGATATAGGGATGCACCGTCTCGGTATCCAGCCTGAGCAACTACTGGAAGCCTATCAGCGTCTGATCAGCTTACCGGCTGTAACCCAGATCACATTGATGACCCACTTCTCCTGCGCCGATGAGCTCGACCGGCCCGAAACGGAAAGACAGATCAGTCTGCTTAATCAACTGAACGCTCAGTTCAGGCTTCCGGTCAGTATGGCCAACTCTGCCGGCATACTGGGACACCCGACTGCCCGCAAACAGTGGCAGCGCCCGGGCATTATGCTGTATGGCGCCACACCTTTCGCAACACCGCATCCTGAAGCCGATAAACTGTATTCGGTGATGACGTTGGGTTCACAGATTATCGCTGTGCGGGATATTGAACCGGGTGAGTCTGTCGGCTACAGCGCGACCTGGACCGCTGAACGCCCAACACGTGTCGGCACCGTCGCCCTGGGCTATGCCGATGGCTACCCGCGCCATGCGAAAAGTGGCACACCTGTTATTGTCGATGGACAGCGTACGCAAACACTGGGCCGGGTCTCTATGGATATGCTGGCAGTTGATCTGACAGCTATTCCGCAGGCTCAAGTGGGCTCCAGGGTCGAACTCTGGGGTAGCCAGCTCAGCGCCAACGAAGTAGCCAACTGGTGCAGTACGATTCCATATACCCTGTTTACCGGCATCACCAACCGGGTTCACAAAGCCTATCGCTAAGATGTTCCTTCTTAATCAATTTTCTGAGCTCGATCAATATATCCAGTCGCGCTATAGATACAAAAAGAGTTTAATGTCCATAATATATGTAGTTAAATGTCAGTAACCATATTCAGCCTGAGCGGTGCATAACGCCATCTACCTTTGGAGAAAGGCTTGAGTGTCCTGTTGAAACATACCTGCGAACTAGCAGAAAAATACAGAAAGCTGAAACCCAGACAGGCTTTTGTACTATTTCAGGCTCTGCTTGCGTCAGCGTTTATCTTTCCAATGGGGATCTGGCGCCTGTTCCGTGGTGATATATATCAGGGTATCTTTGACATCGTCCTATCGACGATATTCGTCGCGATGGGGTGGTTAGCAACCAACAACAAATATTACAAACTGGCATCCCGAGTGTTTGCGATCAGTTACACCCTGGGTGTCTGGATCGTTGTTCAGTTTATCGGCGTAATCGGACTTTACTGGGCATTTGCAGTTGCTGTTGCGATGTTTTTTGCTGCCCGCCGTGTCGATGCAGTGATTCTGGCAACAGTGACCTATTGTGCGTCAATCTATGGTGTCTGGGGCGATGTAGAGCCAATGGTAATCGCCACCTTTACCGCCTGCTATACCCTCGTTGTATTCTTCTGCTACCATTTTTCGTCACGGCTAATGAGCGACTACGTTCGGATCAGTGCTGAAGCTGCAACCGATACACTGACCCTGATCGGCAACCGGCGTGCACTTGAGGACCATATTCAGGAGATCATTTCAGATAAAAGACGCACCAGTTACAGCATGATCATGATTGATGTGGATTACTTTAAGTTTGTTAATGACACCTGGGGGCACGATATTGGTGACATGGTACTTAAACGCATCGTCGAAGCGATCAAACAGGCAATCGGCACTCAGGACGAAGTGTATCGTTACGGTGGTGAGGAGTTTACCATCATTACGCCAACAAACCTGACATCGGCCAGAGATCTTGCTGAAAAGGTTCGCGTCTCACTGGAAACACAGCGGTTTATTCGGGGCTCCGATCATCTGGTGACCCTGTCTATGGGGGTCAGCGAACTCAAGGACGACGATGATTCCAGATCCTGGGTTCGCCGCTCAGATGCCGCTCTCTACGAATCGAAAGAGAACGGGCGCAATCAGGTCCACTATCGCATTTAACTGCTTCCTATCGTACTCACTTCCAGTCAAGCCATTCCAATCAGACATATAAATATAGCTTATATGTCTTACGCCTTTTTAGAATCTTGCTAGATTGAATAATACCTGAATGTATTACTCGGTCACTTAAGTGACCAAGGAGCCGCTATGAAAACCCTTCCGTGGAACTTTTTTATATTTGGCGCACTCGCAGTGCTCATAGGTATGCTGTGGGGGATACAGATGTCAGCAACTCAGAATTTTGCTCTGGCGCCTGCGCATGCACACCTTAACCTGATCGGTTTTGTCATCTCCTCAATTTTCGGTACCTACTACGCACTGGTTCCACGCGCGGCAGAGGCAAGCCTTGCCAAGATCCATTTGCTGGTTCATCTGGTTGGTGTCGTACTGATTGTTCCGGGTATCGTAATGGCGCTGAATGGAACCGGAGAGCTACTTGCTAAGCTCGGTTCAATCATCATTGTGATATCAATGCTGATATTTATTGTGATACTGATCCGATACCGACAGCCTGCCTGATAACCACTATTTCATCACACGAGTGCATTATCCTGCGGGCACTCGAGTGATGCGTTTTTATACTGACTCCGGCTGAAGCAAAAGCGTTGCGATTTTGAGAGTCGTATCCTCAGGCATGGTTGCAACCGAAAAACCGAGTGAGCCCATAAAGCTCAGCATCTTGCGATTGGTGGCCAGTATCTCGCCAAACATCGTTTTCAACCCGCGTTCCCGGGCAATATCAATCAACTGAGTCATCAACTGTTTCGCTAGCCCCTGATGCTCCCATTCGCTGGCAATGACAATAGCGAATTCACAGCTTTCGTGATCGGCAGTGATGGCGTAACGTGCGACGCCTATCTCTTCATCCTCCTGATCGCCTCTAACCGCGACAAGCGCCATCTCGTCCTGATAATCGATCTGGGTGAAACGCACCAGCATCTGCGGTGTAATGGCATTAAGCGAATTAAGGAAACGGAAGTACTTAGTCTCATCCGATAGCCGATCGACGAAGCTTTTCTCTATTTCAGCATCTTCCGGACGGATAGGCCGAATGGTGACAGCCTCACCATTCTTCAATGTAACCTGTCTGATGTAGTTAACCGGATAGGGGTGAATCGCCAGATGGTCATAACGCCCTTCGGGATTACGTGAATAGTTCACCTTAATTCGGGCATCCACCGCAACTGCTCCGTTTTCATCGACAATCAGCGGGTTGATATCCATCTCTTCAACCGCAGGAAGTTCACAGGCCAGGTTAGAGAGTCGCAGTAGCACAGTCTCAAGCGCATCCAGATCTGCAGCGGGCATATTGCGATAGGGGCCCAGCAGCTTAGCGATACGTGTCCTCGATATCAGATCCCGCGCCAGCTTGCGATTCAGTGGTGGCAACGCCACCTGAATATCGCCGAGCGCTTCAACACGATTGCCTCCACTACCAAAACTGATGACCGGACCAAACACCGGATCCCGTTTCAGCCCAATCATCACCTCTCGCAGGTTTTCACCAGAACACATCCGCTCAACCGTAACTGCATTAATCTGTAGCTCCGGCGATACTGAATTCACATGGTCGATCAGATGCCGATAGGCTGTCTCCAGCTCAGCATCTGATAGGATATTCAGCCGCACACCACCGACATCCGATTTATGGGAAAATTTCGACGAGAGCACCTTCAATACAACGGGATAACCCATCCCCTGCGCCAGTTCCAGAGCCTGGTCAACACTTCTCGCCACACCCGCCTGTGCGGTTGGGATATTAAACGCGTTAAGCACCGCGAAAGATTCGTGTTCATTCAACTCCCGTCGCCCGCCCATCAGCACCGAATCGATCAACCGCTGAGCACCGGCTTTATCCGGACTTGGAAAGCCTCGCTTCAACTTACCGGGAACCTGCAGCAACAGTTTCTGAGTACGTTGATAAGCGGCTTTATAGGAGAACGCATCGATGCAGTTTTCCAGGGTATTAAACTGCGGCACCTTAGCCTCATTAAACAGCCTGCGCGCCGCCACTACCTGTGCGCCTCCCATCCAACTGACCAGTACCGGTTTACGTGATGCCCGCGCGATATCAGCGACAGCGCGCGCTACCTCGGTCGGTAGGGTCATCGCCTGTGGCGTCAGAATCACGATCACCGCATCAACTTCCGCAGCCCTGAGACAGATCTGTAACGCCTGACGATAGCGTTCAGCTGAAGCATCGCCTCCCAGATCTACCGGATTACGTTGCGACCAGATATGGGGAAGCACCTTATCCAACTGGCCAAGCGTACTATCGCTCAGCGCTGCAAGCTCAACATTGAGATCTGCAGCCCGATCAGCAGCCATCACACCAGGACCTCCCCCGTTAGTGATAATCGCTACGCGTTCACCCTTGAGCGCAATTTTCGAAGTCGCCAAAACACGCGCCGCAGAGAACAGTTGGCTGATGGTATTTACCCGGACAACCCCTGAGCGATCCAGCGCCGCCGAAAACACATCATCACGACCAACCAGACTCCCGGTATGTGAGAAGGAGGCTTTGGCGCCACTGGCGTGACGCCCGACCTTCAACACTATTACCGGTTTAATTCGTGCTGCAGCTCGCAGGCTGCTCATAAAGCGGCGACTGTTATGTATCCCTTCAATGTAAAGCAGGATGCTCCGAGTCGCTGGGTCCTGAGCCAGATAATCGAGATAATCACCAAAATCCAGATCAGCATTAACACCCGTTGATATCAGAGTCGAAAAACCGATCCCGTTCATTTCGGCCCAGTCCAGAATGGCAGTACAGATCGAACCGGACTGAGAAACCAGCGCCAGATCCCCCTTCTGAACCTGATTGTTACCAAACATCAGATTCAGGTGAGCAGCTGGCCGGATAATGCCCAGGCAGTTAGGTCCGATCAGCCTCATGCCATAGTGAGTGACAAGCTGCATCACCTGGTCTTCCAGTCTCTGCCCGTCAATACCCACTTCGCGAAAACCACCCGGCAGAATCATCAGCATTTTAACGCCCTGTTCACCACACTGACGCACCAGATCCAGAGACTGTTCGGCAGAGGTGGTGATAACGCCAAGATCCATTGCTTTGCCGACCTGCGTCAAAGAACCATAAGCCTTGACTCCCTGAACATTGTCAGTATCGGGATTGATCGGGTAGATTTCTCCCTGGTAACCCGCAATAAGCAGATTGCGAAGAACAAAGCTGCACAGCCGGCCTTCATCTTCAGTTGCGCCAAATATCGCTATTGAACGGGGTGAAAACAGAGAAGACAGGTAATGAAGAGACATAAAGACCCGGGAATGTTAACGGCTTGCGTTATCCTAGCAGCTAAAATAGTTGTATTTTCTGACAAACGACAATAAATCTGGAAAATCTATGACCACTGCGCTGATCAGCCACGACGAATGTCTCGCTCACGACACCGGTATCGGACACCCGGAAAACTCCGGACGTATACGTGCCATCAATGATCGTTTAATGGCAACACAACTGTTTGATTTCCTTCAGCATATTGATGCTCCTCTGGCATCACGCGAATCCTTGCTACGCGTTCATACGCTGGAGCATGTGAACAACATCTTCGGACTGTTTCCGCTTGAAGAGCCCAGACATGTAGACCCGGACACCGTTGCCAGTGCCGGTACCCTGAATGCCGCTCTACGCGCTGCAGGTGCAGTGGTGGAAGGGGTAGACCGTGTAATGAACGGCACCAACCCTAACGCCTTCTGTCTGGTACGCCCACCTGGACACCACGCTGAATCTGATAAGCCGATGGGGTTTTGTTTCTTCAACAATGTTGCTGTGGGTGTGGGTCACCTGCTGAAAAACTATCCGATCACCCGCATCGCGGTGATCGACTTTGATGTACACCAGGGAAATGGTACCGAGGAGATCTTTCTGGATGACGAGCGCGTCTGTTTCTGCTCTACATTTCAGCACCCCTTCTATCCCTACTCCAAGGTATATCCGGAGACCTACAGACTCTGCTCCGTTCCTCTCAATGCAGCAGATGGAAGCAAGGAGTTTCGCGCGGCAGTGACCGATCACTGGCTCCCTGCATTGAACCGTTTCCAGCCTGAATTCATCTTCATATCAGCCGGATTTGATGCACATCGTGATGACGATATGTCCTCCGTTAACCTGACCGATGCGGACTACCAATGGGTCACCGAGCAGATTCGTGATGTCGCCAATGCATACGCGAACGGACGCATCGTCTCCTCACTTGAAGGCGGATATGAATATCAAAGTCTGGCGCGTTCAGTTGAGCGCCATATTCGCGTGCTGTCCGGGCTGCAGGGCTGATCTGCAAAATCGATTATCTACCTACCGAAAGGCAGATAATCCCGGTCAGAAACCATCAGTCTTGGTTACCTGTATCTCCAACGTTGCACTGCGCTGCTCCCGATCTATTACCAGCAGCGCTTCAGCCAGCGCTTGGTCCAGCTCTACACGTTCCGTTACACGTCTTGCCCAGCCACCATTCGCCTGCGCGATTACAACAAAGTCAGGACTGGGCTCCAGTGATGTAAGCACCGGGGTTTCGCACTGCGCCGCCGATCCACTGGGATACATATTGTGAGCAGCACGACGTGTCGCATTCCAGCTCGAATTATTCAGAATAATCACCAACACCGGGACCGACAGTGATGCCATAACATGATTGCAGGCAACCGGATTAGCAAAGATATAGGAACCGTCCCCAACACAGGCAATCACTGTTTTTGATGATTGTGCCAGCTTAGCGCCGATCGCCGCAGGAACCCCCCAACCCAGACCACCAGAATAGGGTGGCGTAAACCACTGATTGGCACAGGTTGGCGCTGCAAGATCCGGTGGAGGACCGAGCTCGGAGAACACCAGTGTGGATTCATTAAGTATTGTCGCCAGCGCCGCAGATACCAGTCCGGGTGCTATACCCTCCCGCTCTTTCAAACGCTGCACCAGCCGATCTCTGCCAGAATTCAACTCTCGCTTTTTCTCGGCCAACTTCTGTAGTCGTTCAGCGACTCTTTCGCAACGCCCCTCCAGTGCCTGACTGAGCTGCTCGACAATCAGGTGTGGCGCTGCGCGGATCAGCAGGTCTGCCGGGAAATTTCTCATCGGCAAGTTGGAGAACAGCGGATCTGATCCCAGATGCGCAACAAAACAGTTTTCTGAAGGTGAGGCGAACCGCTGAATCCAGGGAACGGGACTGTCAATCACAACCAGACAGTCGCTTTGCGCAAGCAGATCCCTCATCTGGTAGCCCAGATGACAAGGATGATCGGCAGGCATCAGATTTCGAATAACAAAGGGCTCAACAACTGCGATACCGTTGTCTGAACAGAAAGATTCCAGCAGTGCCCCGAGTTTCCCTTCAGGGTCGCCCCGCTGACAGATAATCAGCGGAAACTGTGCGCCTGCAATTCTGTCAGCAAGCTGAGCAATCAGTTCCGGTTCAGGCAGCAATTGAGGAGCAACAGGCGGTATCGGATGATCCGGAGATCGACCACCCGCAATAGTCTCAGCCAGAGGCTCTCTGGGCAAACCGAGGAATACCGGCCCCTCCGGCTTGCTCATTGCGATGCTGTAAGCTCGGTCAACCGCATCAACGATCTGTTCACCGTAGCGGATCTCATAATCCCACTTAACCACATCACGTAGCATCCCAGACTGATCCCGCATCTCCTGCCCATACTGGATAGGCGTCATGCGAGCACCCTCACGCTGATACTCGGTCAACGGCGTACGCCCGGCAAACATCAGAATCGGGATATTGTCACTCTGTGCATTGATCAGTCCCATCAGGGAATTTGCCAGACCAACATTCACGTGCACCATCACAGCCTGAGGCTGACCAGCCGTAAGAAAGGCACCGTGGGCCATCGAAACCGCGACGGTTTCATGAGAGATAGCCAGCGGTCGCGGCCATCGCTTTAACTGCTCGTCAGTCGCTGATTCATAGGCTTCAATAAGTGGCGCAAAATCGGTTCCGGAGTTAGCAAACAGGTACTTTACCCCCAACTGACCTAAGCGCGTCAGAAAGGCAGCGGCTGCGCCAATCGCAGATCCGTTCATGACGCCTCTCCACGCGCAGCCAGACGGTAACAGATAACCGATATCAGGATCGCCAATCCGTAGATCTCCAACTCATAGGCTCCGGCTAGTATGCCGAAGAAGATAAGCGCGGCATTGCCTAGTAAAACCACCCTAATCAGGACGCCAACGCGCTTACCCAACACACCGGTTAATGCGCCATTGGCATTAAAAATCAACA
>JBFEXW010000030.1:0-13936 GCA_041562495.1 Marinobacterium sp.
CAAGTACTCTGGCACAGTGAGCCGCAAAACTCTCAGCGGTTACAGGTCGGGAGATGGAACCGGTATTACCGATAGATAACGGATTACCAGGGTCCATTCCACCCTCTATCTCGATTCCAAGTTGCGCCGCCAGTTGAACATTGTTACCCCAGACGGGATGAGCATCCAACGGCAGATGATAAGCTACCAGGCTGATATCCTTCTCCAGTAACGCTTTAATACGGTTACGCTTAAGCCCTATGATGGGTTCAGCCTCCCCCTTCCAGAAATATCCATGATGGACCAAAATCATATCCGCTTCTGCGTCAATCGCGGCATCAATCAATGCCTGGCAGGCGGTCACGCCAGAAACCAGTTTGCTAACCTCGCGACCACCCTCAACCTGCAATCCATTCGGGCAGTAGTCCTTAAACTTGCTGACTGACAGAACTTCATCCGTATACGCAATCAGAGTGCTTAAACTGACAGACACATTGAACCCCTTTGATGATCTTTTTTGACTATTAAAGTTTTACTTGTGATTCTACCGCTGTAAATTGGTATAAACAGCTTTGCTACCCAAATTAAGGCACCCGGTACTGATGACTCGCACTCTTTCCCAGCTTATATGGCCAGCTCTGGTTGGTGTAATGGCCGCGATGCTGACCATTCAGTATGCTCCTCAACTGCTTGAAAGCGATCCCCACTCCGTCAAAGTAGTTCAGGTTCCCGCAATGACATCTGAGGGTTCACAGACCATTACCCGCAGCTACGCTCAGGCCGTGAAGCAGGCAGCCCCATCAGTCGTCAGCATCTATACACGTACGGAACGTACAGACAACACCACGAAAGATCAGCAGCCTCAGTTCTATTTCAACAACCTGGGATCGGGTGTAATTGTCAGTGATCAGGGCTACGTGGTGACCAATAACCATGTTATCGAATCAGCTAATCTAATCATCGTTGCGCTGAGCGATGGCCGGGAGGGGCTTGCCAAGGTGATCGGCACCGATCCGGATACGGATCTTGCTCTGCTTAAGCTGGAAATGAGCAGCCTGCCGAGCATTACACTGACCCCCTCCGACTCGCTTCAGGTAGGTGACATAGTGCTCGCCATCGGCAACCCTTTTGGTGTGGGCCAGACGGTAACTCAGGGGATTATCTCCGGGCTCGACCGGAACACGCTAGGTTTGAATACCTATGAAGATTTTATTCAGACCGATGCGGCAATAAACCCGGGTAACTCCGGTGGTGCGCTGGTCACTGCCGATGGCTACCTCGCCGGAATCAACGCGGCAATCTTCTCAAAATCGGGCGGTTCTCAGGGTATAGGGTTTGCCATCCCGACCAAACAGGTACAACAGGTAATGGCCGATCTGATTCGCTTCGGACGTGTCGTACGCGGGTGGGTTGGTGTTCAGGCTCACGGCATCACAACCGCCGAATTGAAGCAAGCAGGCTTACCTGACACTCAACGGGGCCTGATGATTTCGGGCGTTTATCAAGACAGTCCGGCCCTTAAAGCCGGATTATTGCCGGGCGATGTACTCACCCAGATTAATCAGACACCGGTAGTCGGTACTGGCCTGGAGGCGATGAACTATATCGCGAAAGTACCACCGGGAGAGATTGTACAATTTACGGTGCTTCGCGAAGGGAAGGAGCGCCAGTTCCAGATCAAAACCAGCGAAAGACCAAGAAGCCAGTAAAACCTCTTGGTCTCACTTAATCACTAATCTTTGAGAATACGATACTCAGCTGAGCGAGCATGAGCGGTAAGCCCCTCCCCTCTTGCCAGTACCGATGCTACCTTACCCAGCTCTGATCCGCCCTGCGCTGAGAAATAGATCAGCGACGAACGCTTCTGGAAATCGTAAACACCCAGCGGTGAGGAGAACCTTGCTGTACCCGAGGTTGGTAACACGTGGTTAGGTCCGGCACAGTAATCACCCAGCGCTTCAGCTGTATAGCGCCCCATAAAGATCGCGCCGGCATGTTTAATCAGCGGCAGCAGAGCTTCCGGATCTTCAACCGACAGCTCAAGGTGTTCCGGCGCAATACGGTTGGATATCTGCGCAGCATCTTCAATATCTGAAGCCTGAATAAGTACTGCTCTGTTTACCAATGATTGAGTAATAATCGCTGCACGCTCCATGGTCGGCAGCAGCTTATCGATACTGGCTTTAACCTGATCAAGGAAGTCAGCATCGGTTGCAATCAGAATCGGCTGAGCATCTTCATCATGTTCAGCCTGAGAGAACAGATCCATCGCAATCCAGTCAGGGTCTGTCTTGCCATCACAGATCACCAGAATCTCCGATGGGCCGGCGATCATATCGATCCCTACCGCACCAAAGACAGCACGTTTAGCGGTCGCTACATAGATATTACCGGGACCTACAATCTTATCGACCTTAGGCACTGTCTCTGTACCATAGGCCAGCGCAGCAATAGCCTGAGCGCCACCAATCGTAAATACGCGCGTAACACCAGCAATCGCGGCTGCCGCGAGCACCATCTCATTGATAATGCCCTCAGGTGTAGGTACGACCATGATAATTTCAGACACACCAGCGACATGCGCAGGTATCGCATTCATCAGTACCGATGAGGGATAAGCCGCCTTACCGCCGGGCACATAGATTCCGACGCGATCCATCGGTGTAACCTTTTGCCCGAGAACAGTGCCATCGTCCTGAGTATACTGCCATGACTCGCCCAACTGCTTTTCATGGTAGTCACGAACACGTTCAGCCGCGGTTTCAAGCGCATCTCTCTGTTCTGGAGTGATACGCTCAAGCGCCAGCTCCAGCCGTTCAGCACTCATCTCAAGCTCTGCAAACCGAGATACTGACGTACGATCAAAACGATTGGTCAGCTCAACCAGTGCAGCATCACCCTGTTCACGAACCTGAGCAATGATCGCATCTACACGCTGGTTAACAGAGGCGTCAGATACAGTTTCCCAGGCCAGTAGCCGATCAAGCTGCTGCGCAAAATCGGCATCGCTACTTTTCAGTCGGCGAATATCTACACTCATACTCTTCACTTATCCCGCTTGACGATAACAGCCTCTGTCAGCCGATCAAGAATAGGCTGCAGCTGTTCGTATTTCATCTTCATCGATGGCTGCCCAACAACCAGTCTCGAACTAATATCAGCGATCAGATCCATCGGTTCCAGACCATTGGCTCTTAATGTATTGCCAGTATCGACAATATCAACGATCCGGTCAGCCAGCCCCATGATCGGTGCGAGCTCCATCGCGCCATAGAGTTTAATGATATCGACCTGCTGCCCCTGACGTGCGAAGTACTCTTTAGTGACATTCACAAACTTGCTGGCAACACGCATTCTGCCTTCAACAGGCTGAGCATCTTTCATCCCCGCAACACGCAACTGGCATTTTGCAATCTCAAGATCGAGCGGCTCGTAAAGACCCGAGCCGCCATGTTCCAGCAGCACGTCCTTTCCAGCAACACCCATATCAGCACCACCATACTCAACGTAGGTTGGCACATCGGTCGCACGGATCACCACCAGCTTGATATTGTCATGGTTGGTATCAAAGATCAGTTTGCGACTGTTAAAGATATCTTCAACCGGTTCAATACCAGCTGCTGCGAAAAGCGGCAGCGTCTCTTTCAGGATTCGCCCTTTGGAGAGCGCGATAGTCAGTTGATCTTTCATCTATACAATCCACTCAACCTGGTACACGCTTGATTCGCGCACCAAGGAGTTGCATCTTCTCTTCTATACATTCATAGCCACGATCGATGTGATATATACGATCAATAGGAGTTTCACCGTTAGCCACCAGTCCAGCCAGAACCAGACTTGCTGAGGCTCGCAGATCGGTCGCCATAACCGGCGCTCCCTGCAGACTGTCAACACCTTCAATGATCGCCGTATTACCTTCGATAGCGACTTTGGCTCCGAGACGGATCATCTCCTGGATATGCATAAAGCGGTTTTCAAAGACAGTCTCTTTGATACGCCCTACTCCCTCAGCAACAGCATTAAGCGCGGCAAACTGAGCCTGCATATCGGTCGGAAATGCCGGATAAGGTGCAGTAGTGATATTCACCGCCTTGGGACGACGCCCCTCCATATCCAGTTCGATCCAGTCATCGCCCTGAGTGATCTTGGCTCCCGCCTCTTCCAGCTTCTGCAGCACTGCATCCAGCGTATCGGCACGGGTATTTCTAACTCTCACTCGACCCGAGGTGATTGCCCCTGCAACCAGGAAGGTACCTGTTTCGATACGGTCCGGCATAACCGAGAAGGTACAGCCGTGGAGTGATTCAACGCCTTCAATACGGATCGTATCCGTACCCGCACCGGTAATCTTCGCACCCATGGCAATCAGACATTCGGCCAGATCAACCACTTCCGGTTCGCGGGCAGCGTTTTCAATAATCGTTTCGCCTTCTGCAAGCGCTGCGGCCATCAGAATGTTTTCCGTACCGGTCACAGTCACGGTATCAAAGAATACTCGTGCTCCTTTCAGCCGACCGTCGACACGTGCATCGATATAGCCGTTTTCAACTTTGATATCCGCACCCATCGCCTGAAGCCCGCGAATATGCAGATCAACTGGACGCGAACCTATCGCACAACCACCTGGCAGAGAGACCTGAGCTTCACCAAAATGAGCAAGCAGAGGACCAAGCACCAGTATTGATGCGCGCATCGTCTTCACCAGCTCATAGGGCGCGGTAAATTCGGTGATGGTCCGAGCATCCAGTTCAACACTGAGTTTGTCGCCAACCATCAGCTCGACACCCATGCGACGAACCAGCTCCAGCATCGTGGTGATATCGTGCAGATGCGGCAGGTTGCATATTGTTACAGGAGCATCTGCAAGCAGTGCACTTGCCAGTATGGGAAGCGCTGAGTTTTTCGCGCCGGAGATCCAGACTTCTCCGTCCAGGCGCCGTCCACCCTCGATAACTAATTTATCCATTAACTGTTTTCCGTCAGGAGATTACTGCTGATCCGCCCACTGTGCCGGCGTAAACGTCTTGATTGAGACTGCATGAATAGCCCCGGAAGCGATCTGCTCGGTAAGACAGCCATAGACCGCCTGCTGCTTTTTCACAGGAGACATACCAGTAAACATCTCGCCGACTACTGTTATCTGAAAGTCACAGCCTTCACCCGCTGTATATACGCTACAGCCTTCAAGCTGACTCTCTACCAACTGCTTAACCTCATCAGCTTGCATCTCGGTCTCCAACACTTTAACAAACACAAAAAATTAGCGGCATATAATAACGAAAAAGGCCCTCAATGGCGATCCAAAGAGAGCCTTCAGGGAGATTCAACTATAAGCTTCAGCCGCGATTCAACAACAGCCTTCAGCGTCGACAATAATTAGCCTTAGTCAGAATGACTGATCAGTCAGATTATCTGATCTTTTAAACCGACCAGATCAGCGATGCTTTTCATCTGTTCCGGCACACCCTTCCAGGACAACTCGGCCTGTTGCAGGCGTGCAGCTCTTTCAAGCGCAACCCAAAATGCAAGTGAGCAGGTATCGACTTCCGTTACCTGAGAAAGATCAATCTCCCACTGCCCTCCTTGCAACGCGGATTTCGCTTCAGAGAGCAGCTTAGTCACCGTATCCCGGTTGAGCTTGTTTTCAACAGTATATGTATCGCTCATCAGTTCCGATTAACCTTTATCGCTCATAGCCTCGTCCCAGTTTTCAATCACTTTTGCGATTGTGGAGTGCTCCTCCATCATGCTGGAGAACTGGTTCCGGAAGGTGATTCGGAGATTAATGCCATCAACCAGTGCGTTAACCAGCTTCCAGCTCTGATCATCCCCCTGCAACATATAGTAGACCAGCGAGTACTTTTTACCATCAGCCGCTGTGATCTCCACGTTCACGATCTGTTTTGTCGGTTCCGGACTTTCAGCCGCAGGCGGAACCACTTCATAGTTCTCAAACTCGAATCCTACGATCGCTTTCGCATAGGTTCTAAGCAGCGTACGTCTGAGCACATCAGAAAAGTGACTGATCTCATCATCGCTGGCACGACGTACATATTTACCCATAACCGATTTAGCGATGTAATCGAAATCGACCAGTGGCCCAACCACCAGATTGATCTGATCCATCAACAGCTCAATATTTTCCGGCCTTTTGAAGTCTGGATTAGCGACCAGAGCGAGCATCTCACCCGTTTTTTTATCCATCAGTTGGCTGGCTTGCTGCCAGTCAGCCTGAGCTGGAGAAATTGAAAAAAGCAGCGTCAGTAACGCAAACAATCGAACGAACATAACTATTTACTCACCTTATCAAACAAAAACTTTCCAACCAGATCTTCGAGCACCAGCGCCGACTGGGTATCCTGAATAAAACTCCCTTCTTTCAGCACATCGGACTCAAATCCCGGTGTAATGCCGATATACTGCTCCCCCAGCAATCCTGCTGTCAGAATCTGCGCAGAGCTATCAACACTCAGATAATTAACACCATCATAGATCTGCATCTCAACTTCAGCCATCAGTCGCTTCGGATCAATCCGGATCGCACTGACTTCACCGATGGTTACGCCTGACAGTGATACCTTGGCACGACCAGTAAGCCCGCCAATATTGTCAAAACGCGCATAAACCTTGTAGCCACCACTCTGTTGAGAAAGCGACAAACCACTGACATTTATCGCCAACACCAGCAGTGCTATCACGCCTGCCAGCATAAAGGCGCCAACGCCGATCTCGATAGTTGAATTCCGCATCTATATCTCTCCAAACATCATTGCGGTCAAAACAAAGTCCAGCCCAAGCACCGCTAAGGAGGCGTAAACCACTGTTCTCGTTGTCGCCTGACTGATCCCGTCAGAGGTCGGCACACAGTCGTACCCCTGAAAAACCGCAATCCAGATCACAACAAAACCGAACACTAGCGACTTGATCACACCATTGAGCACATCATCACCAAAGCTGACCGATGCCTGCATATTGGCCCAGAACGAACCCGGGTAGATTCCGAGCCAGTCTACCGCGACCAAAGAACCACCCCAGATCCCTACCACAGCAAACACCGCAGTCAGAATCGGCAGACTGATAAACCCTGCCCAGAGACGCGGCGCAACAATACGACGCAGAGGATCAACGCCAATCATCTCGTAACTGGCCAACTGCTCTGTCGCTTTCATCAAACCAATTTCTGCCGTCACAGCTGACCCGGCACGTCCGGCAAACAGCAGGGCAGTAACCACAGGGGCCAGCTCACGAACAAGTGAAAGCGCAACCATCTGACCAACAGCCTGCTCAGAGCCGTAATCCACCAGTATCGTATAACCCTGCAATCCCAGCACCATGCCGATAAACAGCCCTGATACAACAATAATGATCAGCGACAACACACCAACAAAGTGCAGTTGCTTAATCAATAGCGGAAACATTTTTACCGGTGTAGGTTTTGCAATCAGCGAATGAACCAGCAGCTGACCTGAGCGCCCGAAAGCCTCAACCCGAGCCAACGTCTTACCACCCAGCATCTGCAGAAAATTAAGCATCCGGACCTCCTATCAACTGGGACAGGTAATCTTGCGCCGGATAATGGAAAGGTACAGGACCATCTGGCTCACCTTTCATAAACTGACGAACCCGCGGGTCATCCATCGCGGCAAGCTCTTCCGGCGAACCTGACGCCAGCAACTCTCCGTCAGAAATAATATAGACATAATCGGCAATACTCAGCGTCTCATCAATATCATGGGAAACGATAATACTTGTATGCCCCAAAGCGCGGTTTAAGCGACTGATCAGGTTGATCAACACTCCCATCGCTATTGGATCTTGACCGGTAAAGGGCTCGTCATACATCAAAATTTCAGGATCCAGTGCAATAGCTCGCGCCAGCGCCACCCGACGTGCCATGCCGCCAGAAAGCTCACTGGGTTTCAGGTCAATCGCACCACGCAACCCTACCGCCTGCAGCTTCATCAGCACCAGATCATTGATCATCTCATCAGCAAGGTCGGTATGAACTCTTAGCGGGAACGAAACATTTTCACGCACGCTCATATCGGTAAACAATGCGCCACTCTGAAACAGCATTCCCATACGGGCCCGAAGCTCAAACAGCGCTGAACGGCTAAGGCGATGAACATCCAGACCATCAACGCAGACGCGGCCTCGCTCGGGTGTCAGCTGTCCACCGATCAATTTAAGCAGCGTTGTCTTACCCGTACCCGAGGGCCCCATAATGGCGGTAATTTTCCCTTTCGGAATACGCAGACTCAAGTCCTTAAATATCGCCCGATTGCCACGATAGAAACGCAGATTATCGATCTCGATATGCGTGTCCGGGACACTGCTCATAGCTACAACAAGCCTTTATAAAAATGGAGAATTTACTGGAGACAGGGCAAAATTGCCTCAACGCCCGCAATTTTACATCTTGTCTAAACTTTTCGCACTTATCCTAAGCCGAGTTCTACGTTAATAGATAACATTTAATACGCAACGGTTCATCAGCCAACGAGGTTGCGTTAAACTTCAGGCCAAGCACTATCGGAGGGATAAATAGCGTCAAAACGATTATCTCAGATGCACCGGTCCCAGCTTAACGAAACCGCTATTAACCTAAACTGAAGAGACGTAATGACCAACTCATCAGCGAACAGCACTCCGTTCGATTATTTAGCCTCAGGCAAACGCACCATCGCGCTGGAAAAGTCTGCCATAGAAGAACTTCACGATTCACTCGGAGCCGAGTTCACAGCAGCCTGTAAGCTGATGACTCAATGTCAGGGACGCGTGATTATTACCGGGATGGGCAAGTCCGGTCATATCGGTAGCAAAATCGCGGCAACGCTAGCCAGCACAGGAACACCCTCATTTTTTGTCCATCCTGGAGAAGCCAGCCATGGAGACCTGGGGATGTTTACCCCTGACGACCTGGTTATTGCACTCTCCAACTCCGGAGAAACTGCTGAAGTTGTTACAATTCTGCCGTTGTTAAAACGCAAAGGGATCTCTTTAGTCGCCATTACCGCCAAAAGCGAATCAACCCTGGCGACCAGTGCCGATGTATGCCTGCACATTCCAATTGAACGTGAGGCCTGCCCGCTGAATCTGGCTCCCACATCCAGCACAACGGCACAATTGGTGCTGGGCGACGCGCTGGCAATCGCACTTCTGGAGGCCAAAGGGTTCAGTGCAGAAGACTTTGCATTTTCACACCCTGGCGGTGCGCTCGGCCGACGCCTACTACTGAAAGTTGACAACCTGATGCACCAGGGCGATGAAGTACCGAGTGTCACTGTGGATACCAGCGTTCAGTCAGCGCTACTGGAGATCACCCGCAAACGACTGGGTATGACAACCGTCGTCGATGCTTCAGGAAAACTTGTTGGCATATTCACCGACGGTGACCTGCGACGTGCCATAGACCAACAGATCGACCTGCGTACAGCGCGTATCGACCAGGTTATGACGCGTGAGTTCACCAGAGTGAACTCTGGAATTCTTGCTGCAGAAGCGCTGCAGGTGATGCAGAACAAAAAGATCAATGCTCTGATCGTAGTCGATGAGAATCAGCAACTGGTTGGTGCGCTCAATATGCATGACATGCTCAGTGCAGGAGTGATCTGATGCGCCCCCAAAGCTCTCCCGAACTTCAGCAACGTTTAAAACAGATTCGTCTGGCGGTATTTGACGTCGATGGCATCCTGACCAATGGTCAGCTTAACTTCATGAACGATGGCAGCGAGTTCAAAAGCTTCAACATTCTGGATGGCTTGGGCCTGAAACTACTGATGAGCACCGGAATCGAAACGGCGATCATTACCGGCAGGAGCTCGCCCCAGGTTCTGATGAGAGCAGAGAGCCTGGGTATTACCCACCTGCAACAGGGTCGGGAAGATAAACTGACCGCACTAAAGGAACTCTGGAAACGAACCGGTTTCAGCGCAGAAAATACTGCATATATGGGTGACGACCTGCCCGACCTGAGCGCGATCCTCACCGCTCGTGTCGGTGCTACCGTCCCAAACGGATACTGGCTGGTACGTGAAAAAGCGGACTGGTGCAGCCAGAGATCTGGAGGACAGGGTGCTGTGCGCGAGTTCTGCGACCTGATAATGGACGCTCAGGGCACGCTGGATAGTGCACTGACAAACTATCTCTGAGAACGATGAACAACCTGCAAAGCAAAGTTCGCATTCTGATCGCCTTTTTCCTGGTGATGACGATCATCCTGCTGTTTCAGTTCAGCTTCGAAAGTGATCAGCCACTAACGTCGGGGCAGACTAATAACGCAAACCGTATAGATTTCTTTGTACGTGATGCCGTTGTCACCCGCTGGTCGATTGAAGGCAGTCGTGAATCGATCACCACAACGGATTACGCAGAGCATCTGGAAAACCAGAAACTGATCAGAATGAGTCACCCCTATTCGGTTGGTTATGGGTCTGACGGTAAGGTGATACACACACTGAATGCTGATTCAGGGAACTATCTTGATGATAACTCCCGCATAGATCTTGCAGGGAGTGTCGAGCTTCACCATAATCCTGAGTCAGATATGGACACTGCCCTGTATACCGAGCAGTTATCCTATTACCCTAATAAAGATCTTGCGACGACCGATCTGGACGTTGAGTTTTTAAACAGCTCAGGCCAGACGACTGCGACAGGAATGGAATTCTATACTCGGGAGAACCGCGTTGAACTACTTTCCGCGGTTAAAGGCGCCTATGTTCCAACTAATACGAAGTAGATCCCTGTTTCTATTCACCCTGCTCTGTCTCAGCAGCACTACTTACGCTCTGCCGACAGATAAGGATCAACCCATCTATGTCGCCGCCGACAGAGCCAGTATTGACGAAAACAAAGGGATCACCATCTACACCGGCAACGTTGAGATCAAACAGGGCTCAATGGTTCTTAAAGGCGATCAGGTCAAGTTATACCGTAACGCTGACGGAACTGTTGAGCGCATTCTTTCAAATGGCAAGCCTGCCTACTTCGAACAGCAGCCGCAAGCTGATCAGGCAATAACCTACGCCACTGGACAGCAGCTCGATTACAAGGTTGCCACGCAACTGATGATTATCACCAATGAAGCGCGTATTGAGCAGGCTGGCGATCAGTTTACCGGCGCTAAAATTCAATACGATATGGAAAAAGCTCAGGTTGAAGCCTATAGCGACAACAACCAGAAGCAACGAGTTCACATGGTGATCCAACCACGCAGCAAGTCGGGTTCATGAGTACCCTTCAGGCCTTAAAGCTGGCCAAAACCTACAAAGGACGCGAAGTTATTCGTGACGTATCCATTGAGGTAAGTCAGGGCGAAATCGTTGGTCTTCTCGGGCCTAATGGTGCCGGTAAAACCACCTGCTTCTACATGATCGTCGGACTGATCCGTGCCGATCATGGACATATCCGGATCAATCAGGATGACGTGACAGCAAGTCCTATTCATGAGCGCGCACGAAGAGGGCTCGGCTACCTTCCCCAGGAAGCTTCCGTTTTCCGCAAGCTAAGTGTATATGACAATCTGATGGCGATTCTGGAAACACGCAAAGGCCTGAGCAAAGCGGCTCGCGAAGCGAAAGCTGAAGCACTGCTTGAGGAGTTCCATATCACCCATATCAGAGATAGCAAAGGGATGGTGTTGTCAGGTGGTGAGCGACGACGCGTTGAGATAGCCCGCGCACTGGCCAACGACCCTAAATTTATTCTGCTCGATGAACCTTTTGCCGGTGTGGATCCGATTTCAGTCAGCGATATTAAACAGACTATCCGACACCTGAAAAGTCGCGGCATAGGTGTATTAATTACCGATCACAATGTTCGCGAAACGCTCGATATTTGCGAAAGAGCCTATATTGTAAGTGAAGGACAGATTCTCGCCGAAGGTGAGCCTGAACAAATTCTCGCGAATAGCCAGGTCCGCAAAGCATATCTGGGTTCTGAGTTTCGTTTGTAGTTGATCACCATCGTAAGCCTTGAGTAACCAGTAATTCATGAAGCAAACTCTGCAGTTAAAAATCGGGCAACATCTGACAATGACGCCTCAGTTACAGCAGGCGATACGTCTGTTGCAACTCTCAACACTTGAACTGCAGACCGAAATTCAGGAAGCACTGGACAACAACCCACTGCTGGAGATCGCCGAAGAGGATTCTTTAGAAACTGCCCCCGAACAAACTCAGCAGGACGCACACTCCACCGCTTCTGAATCAAACCCTGACAGCGACACTCAAGCTCCGTTAACAGAAGCTGAGGATAACAGCGCTGCAAATGACAGCGACTGGATCGAAGATATTCCGGAAAACCTGTCTACGGACAGCAGTTGGGATGACACCTATCAGTCATCATCAATCTCTACCAACGCACGTGACGATGACTGGGTACCGGGTGATAACGACAGTCGCGACGAAACACTTCAGGACCATCTGCTATGGCAGCTAAATCTGACGCCGATGAGCGAAGCAGACCAGTTGATCGCTGAAGCAATTATCGATGCGATAGATACCGAAGGTTATCTTACCAGTAGCACCGAAGAGCTTCTGACGCAGTGCCAGGAGCAGTACTCTGACCTCTTTGGAGACTACGAAGTTGATGAGATCGATGCTGTCCTGAGGCGCATACAGCAGTTTGATCCGGCTGGCGTGGCTGCACGGAACCTGAGCGAATGCCTTATCCTGCAGCTCAAACAGCTGCCAGTCGACACACCGAGACGCCCCGAGGCCCTGAGACTCTGCCGCGACTATCTGGCACTTTTAGGCAGCCACGACTATAAATCTATTATGCGTCGTATGCGGATTAAAGAGGGCCCTCTGCAAGAGGTGATCAGCCTGATACAGAACCTCAACCCACGCCCCGGCTCCATGCTGAACCGAAGCGAGTCGGAGTATGTCGTACCCGATGTTATCGTGCGTAAGGTAAGCGATGACTGGGTCGTCAGCCTGAATAACGACATCTCACCGGAGCTTAGAATTAACCAGCAATATGCAAGCCTGATCAAACGCGCTGACAGTAGTCCGGACAATCAGTTTCTGAAGACACACCTACAGGACGCACGCTGGTTTATTAAGAGCCTACAAAGCCGGAACGACACACTTCTGAAAGTTGCCAGCCAGATTGTCGCCCGTCAGACTGAGTTTCTGGAGATTGGTGAAGAGGGGATGCACCCAATGGTTCTGCATGATATTGCCGAAGCGGTTGATATGCATGAATCAACAATTTCACGTGTTACCACGCAAAAATATATGCATACCCCCAGAGGTGTGTTTGAATTGAAATACTTTTTCTCCAGCCAAGTGAGCACCAGCGACGGAGGATCGGCATCCTCTACAGCAATACGTGCTCTGATCAAAAAACTGGTTGGCGATGAAAATACTAAGAAACCGCTTAGTGACAATAAAATTGCTCAGCTTCTGGAGGAGCAGGGTATAAATGTAGCCAGACGTACAGTTGCCAAATATCGTGAGGTATTAGGCATTCCTCCTTCTAATGAGAGAAAGCGTTTGGTTTAATTTAGGCAGGGGCGAGCCTTTTTCATTAACGCCCGGGACGAGGAGAAGTCATATGCAGATCAATATCACTGGCCATCACGTGGAACTGACTGAAGCTTTGACTGAATATGTTCAGACAAAATTCAATAAGCTTGAGCGTCATTTCGACAACATTCAGAACGTTCAGGTTACTCTCAGCGTTGAGAAACAGACCAAGAAAGCCGAAGCTGATGTGCATCTTGCCGGTGGTCAGGTGGTTGCCTCTCATGAGCATGACGACATGTATGCCGCTATCGATAACCTGATCGATAAGCTTGATCGCCAGATCATTCGTCACAAAGAAAAAATGAAATCTCACAAATAATTTTCAGATACCATGCAACTAGATCAATTACTTACCCTTGCATCAACCGAAAGCGATCTCGATGTAAGCAGTAAGAAACGGAGTCTAGAGGTGGCCAGCGAAATGC
>JBFEXW010000031.1:0-13419 GCA_041562495.1 Marinobacterium sp.
ATGGTCCCTACAGGCAAGTCCGCTACATTTAACTCTTAGAACCACCCATACACCGGGGCGACTCTGGAACCTCACCGCCCTTTTCACCCCACTCGTTGGCCGAGTAGAGGTGCATAGAGAGCGCATGAATAGGATTCTGCATCAGCTCACCCAGTAAACCATAGATAAGCTGATGGCGCTGAATTAAACGCTTACCTTCAAAATCACCACTCACACCAACAAGTTTGAAATGAGTATCCATACGCGAGCCTGAGTGCATATGGCTCTCGTTGATAATTTCCAGATGTTGCAGCTCCAAACCTTCCCGCAACAGAGTTTCGATCTTCTGCTCGATACTCATCTTTACTCCTCAGAATCCTGCTTTGCCAGCTCACGGAAACGACTATGAATTTTTCGGGTAACCAACCAGACACCAGCAATAACCACTGGCACAGAAATACCGGTTACCATCCCCTTATTAACCGGAAGACCATAACTGTATACTGCATCGGTAATATATTTGATCAGACCCACTGAATAGTAACTGATAGCGGCAACTGACAGCCCCTCTACGGTATGCTGCATCATTAACTGAATCTTTGAACGTCGGTTCATCGATTCTAACAACTCCCGGTTCTGGCTCTGAATACCCAACTCTACCCGCGTACGCATCATATCCGAAGCGCGGTCGATACGCTTGGACAGATCATCAAGGCGGTTCTGCATGGTCCAGCAGGATCTCACTGCCGGTGACAGACGACGTGTCAGAAACTCACGAAGCGTCAGGTGCCCCGACACCTCATCCTCTTTTAACTCCTCCAGTCGTGCGATCAGGATATCATGATAGGCCTGACTGGCATTAAACCTGAAGGTGGTACGTGCGCGATGCGCTTCAATTTCTGCCGCCATATCGGTCAGCCGGGATAGAATCTCCGCCTGATCTGGGACTTCATTATTTGCCAGACGCTGGGTCAGATCGGCCATCTCGGCATCCATACGATTGATAACCGGGGCCAGACCTCGCGCTTCAGGTAAACCGAGCAACGCCATCAAACGGTAGGTTTCAATCTCCATCAGACGCTGTAGCATTCGACCCATCTGCGAATCACTCATGCTGCGATTGAATACCAGAAACCGACCAAAGCCCCCGCTATGCAGACGGAAACTGGTCCAGACCTGAGCGCCACCCTGCTGCGGAGAGCTGCCCACCAAACGCATGTCATCGAAGCTGTGACGCACTTCTGACGGCAATAGTGACTCGCTCTGACTAGCATTCTCCACCCGGATATGGAAAGCCGCAACAACTGATCCGGGCAGATTAGCCAGCCAGCCCGCAGGCAGGTGATCCAATGCTGTTTTTGCAAAAGGATCGCTACCGCTTTCTGTATAACTCATATCGGTAAAGGTGATACTGGTGAACTCGAGATGCTTCTCCCAACGAATGGTTAAATCACCTAGCCCGAACAACATGCAGGATGTCTGTTCCACCGGCTGCTCATAGCCAAGTTGCGCAAGCAGATTCAGAATATGCTGCAGTTGTGCCTGCTTCTGCTCCTGATCAGCCAGCAGCGCCAGATGCGTAATGCAGGCGTGACTAGGGATTACCGCAAATGGGCGGGAGTGCAACTCGGAGAACAGAAACTCACGTTGTGGATGCCAGTTTATTCCTCCATCCATCTCTAATTGGTTCATCAATCAAACTCTTAAGTTACTAAAAAACAGGTCTCTAAAACTCGGCGGAAGCTCTGAGGAGTGGTGCTGAGCTGAGATCAAAAACCATCAGCTGCACATCAAGCTCAAACCACTGTTCAAACAACTCAGGCGTTAACGTCTGCGGCCACTCTTCACCCGATTCATCCCAGGCCTCCAGCTCATTTTCAAAAATACGCTGCCAGTTCAGATCAATCGCGTTTATAAAATCACTTTCCTGCTCCACCTCATCAATCAGATAGAGCGTCGCTTCTGTCCTGAGCTGATCCAGCGATGGCAGCTCTTCTGTTACAAAGCTTTCCAGCCAGGATAAAAATGGCTGGCGGGGGCGTATAGATAAACCGGAGCGATTCAGTAGTTTCATCTCTTGTCCTGTTGTCCTGCTATGCGAGCCAGTATCTATGTCAGTATACTTGGATTCTATGAGGATATGTCGATGATGATACCTGTCTTAACAGAGCTGGAAAACCGTCAGCAATGGCTGGAGTTTCTGCGCCGGGAGCGCCCCTATGCTCAGTTGAAAACGCCGAGCTGCCGGGTAGACCTCCAGAGCACCTATCTTCAGATCACGCTACTCTCTTCCAATAATGGCTCACCACTGCGCTACACACTGGGATCAAGAAACAGTATCGAGCCGGTTTGGCAACTGATCAGCCGCTGTAACTGGTCATTAACGGAGATCACTGACGGTCTCGAATCAATGGCGTTTACCGGAAATGCACGTGACAGCAAGAACGCTGACTGGGACTCCGATCTAAGTGTACGCCGCTCCGTACCACGTGAACCCGGATTGATAACCGAACAGTCACTGGGCGTGTTTAAAAAACCCGATAAATCACAAACAACTTTGGATATCGAAGGTTTGATCGCTTATCTCGCCTGGAACAGGGCTGAGCTAGACTCAGACAGATGGACAGCCGGGGCGCTGATCTCTGCGATCAGACTCATCCCCGGCGACTGGACGATTGAGCAGCTATCGCCATCAGTGATACGACTTCATCATAACGAAGATTTACCGATAGAGATCACATTGAGAAGGTAGACTCAGGTCACCACCCGCAAGCGGATGGCTCCTACATGGACTTCCGCTATAAAGGCAGCTCGGCCTGATCTTCAACCAGCTCTTCAACTTCGCTTTCGGTCTGCTTAGAAAGATCACCCTCCTCAGCCATCACCTTGTAGGGGTGATCTGAAGCGAGCAGCGCCTTGCCTCTCTCTGTCGGGAATTCGACATCTACATCCACAACACGACCGTCACGACAGACGTTGATAATAGTGTCCATGCAGGTGCTGAGCAGCGAATACTTCTCATCCGGTGCAGCGATGATCGTCTGCAAACCCAGATCGCTCATAAAGCCCAGTGAAGTGACGGTATTCTCGGAGTCCAGTTTGTTGAACGCCTCATCGAATACTGACAGACTGAAGCCACCAACCGGCTTACCATCACTGCCCTCTTTCAGGCGATAGGTCGCACCGAGCGCTGCGGCCATCGCAACATAAAACGGCACCTGGTGCTCACCACCCGAACCCGTTTTAATACGCTGCGACAGTGTCGTTTTACGATTGCCGTCCAGATCCTTAACCACCAGTTCGAAGTTGTAAAAGTTACGGTAATCCTGCAACAGGCTGGATTCACCCTCATCCTTCAGCACCTCATGAATACGCTCCAGCGCATCCTTATGCTGAGAATCCTTGTCGAACTTCATATCGAACAGAGAACCGACATTGGCGGAATCCAGTCGGGTATACGCTTCAACCAGTTCAAGAATATCTTTCAGTTCCGGATTCGGCATCATCTCAAAACTGTACATCTCCTTATGGAATGGACGGTTCTTGAGGTGGCTATTCAGCTCACGTATCAGATCGCGGATCTTGTTGATCTGATCATTCAGATGCGCAACAAAGTCAGAACGGAATGCGGATTCCGCCTCCAGACGCGCCCGCTCAGCCTTAAGGGTGTACTGCGCCAGCTCTGACTCCTGAAGCGCCTGTACTGTTTCATCAACATATTTTTCCAGATCTTCATGAGAAGAGTCGGGGCCGATCTTATCCAGCTCCTGATGACTCATGCCGCCGCCATGATGGCGCGCCTTGTACTGAGCGACGGCATCACGTACGCCATTTTTCTTCCTCTCATGAAGTTGCAGCTCCGACTGAGCTTTCTTGGCTGCTTCAAAGATGATCCGCTCCAGCTCACCGCCACAGCTCTCATCCAGATAATCGCGTTTTTCCTGTGCGGACTGCGCATCAAAATCGGTTTTGGCTTCACACTGCGCTCGCGCTTCAGCATGTTCGCTGAGATCTTTCTCCTGCACTTCAAGCTGAGCGCCATCTTTAATCAGTCCGGTACGCGCCTTCTGCAGTTTATCCATCAACTGTTTCTGACGAAGTTCAGTCTCTTTCTGCTGGTTCGCCAGATCTGCGATACGCTGCTGAATACCGGAGTCGTCATGGTTACGCAGATCAGTGATCGACTGCTGATACCCCTCAATCTGATGCGCCAACTGTTTACGCTGTTCAGTCAGATCAAATACAGATTCATTTACCTGATTCAGACCACCATCAAGACTGATCAGCGCATCTCTCAGCTTCTCAAGCGATTCATGCTGCTTACCCAGTTGAGTAAACTCGCTGATCAGATCATCGACCTGCTTGCCCTGAAGCGCGGCCTGGTCACCTCGACGACGGATACCCATAATCGGGCTCATCTCGTTAATCGCGGTAGTAGAACCCTCGGTCTGCAGCATGCAGTCATAGGTCAGCGCACGCTCATGGCGCAGCAGTTCAGTTTCAGTTTCAACCACCATCACTCCACCGAGTGCGCGGTTCATATAGGCCAGTGCATGCTCATTATCGGTTTCGATAAACTGCACAAGGGTATTCGGTTTGGAACGATTCACCCAGTCGCCCGACTTGGTAGTGTTGATGATACGACACCCCTTCAGATGACGGCCTTTACGGCGGTAAAGCGTAATCGCCTCTTTAACACGGTCAGGTTCTACAACCAGTGCTTCACGACGTGCACCGAGGAAAGACTCTACCGCAATACGCCATTTATCTTCGGTGATATCCACCAGTTCACAGATCGGTGTCGACTCGATGCCGTACTCCTGCAGCAGCTCCATCAGCTCTGCCGTATTCCGGCGTACCGGTGCGCGACCCTGCTTTAGCTGTTCCACAGCGGATTTCTGGTTCTGAATGGTTGAACGCAGCTCTGAGATACGGATAACCGAATCCTCATAACGGCGCGATACAGCCCTACGCACACTTTCGATTGAGCTGCGCATCTGATCCAGCGTTTTATCGACGCTGACAGGGTCCGTAGGCCAGGCATCGGCCATCAGACTCTCACCCGAGCGCCAGATATCAACAGCCTGATCGACCAGTTGCGCAAACTCATCAGGCAACAACGCTTTCTGCTGATTAAAGCCAACCGCTGTACGCATCAGCGCATAGGCTTTCTGAATGCGCTCACTAACCACATTGAGTTCATGCTGGTGAGCACGAATTGAGGATTCCAGCGCATTGATCTGGTGGGCAGAGTCGGTGTTATTCAGTGCAGCACGGGCATCCGCCAGCCCCTGCATCACCTGATTCAACTCCTGACTGACCTGTTCAAGCTCAGCATTAACCTCGGTTTCCTGCTCCTGCCAGATATCCATCCGCTCTTCCGCTTCCTCTTTGCGAAGATCAGCGTTCTCAAAGCGGGTTTCATGGACAACCCATTCATACTCGGTGGCGTTTTTCAGGTTACGGCTGATACCGCGACACAGCTCCTGAACCCTCTCCAGCTCCTCTATGCGATTTGCCACGTCTCGCGTCTTCGCTTCCATCGCACGGTATTCATCGAGCGATTTGCGAAACGCACCGACATGTACCACATTTTCATCCAGTACAAATTCGCGAACAAAACGGGTCGGACTGTCGATCGGAACAAACTTAAGCGCGTTTTTGAAGTTCTTAACAAACTTCTCATCGTCATTCGGCATCTGAGGATCGTGACTCAGATGGGTCACCAGCTCTCGTACATAACGACTAGCACGCTTTTCCAGAATCATATCCGGACACTGTTTATAGAGGTTGTCGCGTACTTCCGGCCAGAGTTTCGGCATACGGCCACCACCCTGTTTGACCGTAAAGTCATCCAGCGTGACTGAGAAATCGGGCAGGATAAAACGTCCCAGAATCTCCTCATCGGCATTGGCTGTCGATGCACTGATCGCGATACCAACACAGCTCTCCTGAGCCGTTTCAGTATCAAAGAAACTCATCGCCAGATAGCTAATCGAGTCCTCGCGCGCATTCGCCTTTTTACCCATGTCGTCGAGAAAACCGAGACAGTAAGTGCGTAACGAACGCTCACTCTTCTCACCCGCCGAGGCGTTAAAACTCAGATGGCGTTTATGACCGCCCATCAGAACAGTCTGCATCGCATCAAGCAGTGATGACTTACCTGAGCCATTAGGGCCTACAATAGCGACGTTCCCTTTAATCGGAATCTCCATCGCACCCAGCACATACCAGTTAACCAGAATAAGACGGTTAAGCTGTTTCATTAATTGTCTCCATATCCTGCGCTACTGCTTCATCCGTCTGATCATCGGTGTCATCGTCCGACATCAGCTCCTGATCGCGATTTTCAATATCACAGAGTGCTTCCAACTGACGGATATAATCCTCGACCACAACCTGACGAACGGTTGGAAAGATACTTAACGGGATATTTTTCGGATCCGTCTCATCCGCTCTGTGACGATCAATCAGGCCATGGCGGGAAAATAGTGAAAGAATCTCTTTCAAACGGGTTTCGTTGGGTATCTCTTTACCAGTCAGGCTGGAGAACAGATTCAGTAGTGAATCGGTATTGGTAAATGCCTGACCGCTCTCCACCTCAAAGCTCTCAAGTTTCTGCTCATAGATCTGGCGCAGACAGAGCAGTAGCAGCGACTCATCAAGCTTGAGACGCATTACCCGCTCTTCGCCCTGCGGCAATACACCCAGATAGGCTTCATCCGGCTGATACACCAGCGACCAGCCGATTGCAGAGAAAAGATTGCGAAAGTAACTCAGGTTCTGTGATACCAGAAAGTAGATATCACGCTGTGCCGGTTTATCCGCATAAACAAACTGATGCGTCAGCAGCAGATTAGCTGCGCGCACAAAATCATATTCGGTCTGTTTTTCATTGCGCGCGAGCGCTTTTTCCAAATCGCCAAGCATCAGACGTTCCTGTGAATTGTAAAGCCACGACATTCCACCATATCGGCAACACAAACGTAGCTGTCATCAAAAGTAATTTCGTATCTGTCCGAGGTCTTACGTGCTTTTTTACCAAGCGTACTAAGATGACGGACATAGCTGAAGCAGATGTAATCCTCGATCGATTCAATTGAGAAATCGGTTGCTGCCAGCGTTTTCTGTCCCTGATCAAAATGGCGTTCCAGATAGGCGTCAATACGATCGACCTTCACCTCACGACGCTCTTTCCACTCTTTGAACAGCTGACGCATCTGCAGCACTTTCGGATCGATTGTCTGCTGCGTAATAACGCGTGGCGCAGCTTCAACACGACGACGTATCGGACTGCGAACGCTCGACGGTGAGATAAATGTATACTGTTCAAGCGAATTAACCCGCGGAATCTCGCGACCATCTTTCCGGGACACCTGCGCAATCAGTCGCGACAGACGAGCGGCCATACCCGGCGTTGTTTTATCCATATAACGAACAGTATCTGCAACGCGCTTCTCAAGCTGATAACGGAAATCGTCAATTGCCGCGAGACGCAGATCCACCGATTCAAAGATACGAATAATACGGGTGATATGCTGATGCACCATTGCTTCAGCAGACTCAAAATCGACCTCGTACTGCATCTGGTAGTGTTTCGTCAGTTGTTCGAGTTTCAGCAGATCAAACTGAAGATCACGCAGTAGCGACAGGATCTGGCGACGGAAACGAAACGGATTGTTCTTGGTTTTGAGTGTTTTGTAATCCGAAACCAGAATATGCTCAACAAATCGATCGAAGAACCCGCGGACAATCTCCTGAGGGTTATGGCTTTCTGATAGATTGATCTTCAGCTCACGCAGGCCCAGCATCATATCGGTCAGATGCGCACTGAACTCTGCAGCGGTCTCCGATGCCTCGGACAGCGTGATACCTCTGCCCACAGGGTCATTGATCGCGGCCTCCAGCGAACTCAGAACGTTAAGTACGGCGCCACCATAACTGCGCTTCTCCAGTCGCGCTATGAAAACCAGACTACGCAGCAGATAACTGATCGCAGGCTGAAGCAGGACATAGGTACGGTAGATCTTCTGCTCCTCCTCCAGCCAGCCAGTCTGTACCAACCGTCGATAGATTCGGTTGGTGTAATCTGCGGTGGTACTGGGAAGCTCAATCTCAGACTCTTCTTCCGACTCAGCAACCCAGCGTCGTACACCAAGCCGGACAATAGCTGCTTCAATCGTAGAACGTACGAGATCCTTGGCGATAAATGGATCAATAAGATCTTCATCAAAGAACAGATCAGACAGCTCAAGCAAAACCGCCTGATAAACCTGTCGGTTCTGCCCGGAAAGGGGTAAGAATATATCTTCTGGAAGCTTAGTAAAAAGCACTCATCACATCCTGAATCGCCGGTCCTGCACCGGGCAATGCCACACACAGTATAGGTTAGGGACGTGCGAATCTGGCTCACACAGTCCTTAGATTAAGCGATCGATTCTAGCGGAAAAAACTGGCTATGTATAAGAGCAATCGAGTGTCGTTTTTTGCCCCCTTTATAGCCCCTTTATCTGTATAATTGGCGGAAATTTTAGTCCGGAGTTCAATTTGCGCCTGTTTTTCACTCTGCTGCTTTCACTGGCCTCTATTCAAGGCTTTGCCGGCGAACTCAGAATCGCAGTAGCTTCAAATTTTCTGCACACTACAGAGCAGCTTGCCGAACTGTTTGAGCAGCAAACAGGCCACCAAGTCAGGATCAGCTCCGGATCAACCGGCAAGCTCTACACGCAGATTATCTCCGGCGCACCCTACGACCTGTTTATGGCTGCGGATAGTGCTCGCCCGCAGAGACTGGTCTCTGAGGGGTTTGCTTCAGCAGACAGTCTGACCACCTACGCACTCGGCAAACTGGTGCTCTGGTCGCTCCAAACGGGGCTGTTTCAGAATGGACAAGACCCAATCAACGACGATCAAATCAGCCGTCTGGCAATCGCCAACCCCAAAACAGCTCCTTATGGACTGGCCGCACAGCAGGCGATCGATTCTTTAAATCTGCTGAACAATAAAGAGATCCAGATTGTACAGGGCGAAAATATCGGGCAGACCTACCAACTGGTGTACTCAGGTGCTGCGCAGGCGGGCCTCATTGCTTACAGCCTGTATCTTCAAAACACCCTGGGTTCAGTCTGGCTAGTGCCACCCACAGCCTATCAACCTATCGAACAACAGATGGTAATTATCAATAACGGCAGAAACGCTGAGATTGCAGAACAGTGGATTAACTGGCTTAAAACGGATGGCAAACAACTAATTCAGGCATCAGGATATGATGTTTGAACTCTGGCAGCCGATCTGGCTGACGCTTAAGCTCGCCGCAGTCAGTACGCTGATACTACTGATTATCGGCATACCTATGGGCTGGTGGTTATCGCAGCGACGCGGCTGGCTGATCGATTCGATCAATACTCTGGTGGCGCTGCCGTTGGTTCTTCCCCCCACGGTCATCGGATTCTATCTGTTACTGGCGATGTCACCAAACTCAGCCCCCGGACGCTGGCTGGATGAAACCTTTGGTCTGGTTCTCCCGTTCAGTTTTACCGGCCTTGTAATCGGATCGGTGATCTACTCTCTGCCCTTTGTGGTGCAACCGATCAGAAATGCGTTTACCGCACTGGGTTCCGAGCTGATGGAAACCGCTGCAACTCTGAGAGCAACGCCGCTCGATGCGTTCTGGAGCGTAGCCCTGCCACTGGCCAAGCCAGGCGTTTTAACAGCTGCAGTGCTTGGATTCGCACACACTCTTGGTGAATTCGGTGTAGTGCTAATGATCGGCGGTAATATCCCTGGCGAAACCCGAGTCGTTGCGATCGCCATCTATGATCAGGTGGAAACCCTGCAATGGGATCAGGCCCACATGCTATCGGGCCTGATGCTTGGCTTCTCGTTTCTTTTGTTACTGACCCTGCAGCGGATACAGCGGTCAGACCAGAGGGTGCTATGAGCGGACTTAAGATCAGTTCCAACACTCATCTAGGCAACTTTCACCTTGATCTGGAACTCAATCTTCCGGATTCGGGGATTACAATACTTTTTGGCCCCTCAGGATCAGGAAAAACCAGCCTGCTGCGTGCCATTGCCGGCCTCGATAACCTGAGCAACACCCAGATCAGCTTTAACGGCATTCACTGGCAAACCGGCAAGCAGTGGCAGCCAACCCACAAACGGAATCTCGGTGTAGTGTTTCAATCACCTCGTCTGTTTCCGCATTTGTCAGTTGAAGCTAACCTGCGCTACGGCCTGAAGCGCTGCTCAAAACCGGCCAGTGATGAAACCTTTACCGAACTGACGCAGTTGCTCGGCATTACCGATCTGTTACAGCGCCTGCCAAGAAAGCTCTCCGGCGGCGAACAGCAGCGCGTTGCGATAGCCCGTGCACTACTGATGAACCCTGATATTCTGCTGATGGATGAACCCCTTTCGGCACTGGACCTCAATAACAAACTTGAAATTCTGCCCTATCTGGAAAAACTTCATCGCAAACTGAGAATTCCGGTGATCTATGTGACTCACAGTCTGATTGAGATGGCGCGACTGGGGGACTATCTGGTACTGCTTGATAAGGGCAAGGTCCAGGCCCAGGGGGAGATACAGCAGCTGTTAACTGATCCCGGTCTGCCGCTGGCCAGCCGTTCTGATGCACTGGTGCAACATGATCTGAAGGTGGTTGGCGGTGACGCAGAGTTTGGCCTGTGCCATCTGG
This sequence comes from Marinobacterium sp., assembly GCA_041562495.1. Taxonomy (GTDB): domain Bacteria; phylum Pseudomonadota; class Gammaproteobacteria; order Pseudomonadales; family Balneatricaceae; genus Marinobacterium_E. The sequence continues at coordinate 10,679 of JBFEXW010000031.1, forward strand.
CACTGACTGACCAGATTCATCTTGAATTTGCCTGCAGCGAAAGTCAGCCCGGCGAAACCCGACGGGTGATGATTCATGGACGTGATATTACCCTCAGCCCGACGGCTGACCGGGCGCTTAATTCAGCGCTAAACCAGATACCCGTAGAGGTACTTGAGAGCTGGTCAGTTGGTACAAGCCACACCCATCTGCTGCTCCGAATCTGTGATTCAACTCACGATCTCAAGCTAATCGCCCGGGTTACCCGGAAATCTGCAACCCTCCTAGCTTTCACTCCGGGACGAAAGCTGATCGCCAGCATTAAGACAGCAGCATTGGTCGACAATTAAATTTTCTTTACCTGTTCTGGACGACTGCTAAAATTGTTCGCAACAGTATCAATTCCCCGAATTGATCTTTTAAAGCACCGCTCCCCAAGCGCTATCAGGCTGAAAGGCGGATACTATTCACCACATCATAATAAAGGCTGAGTGGATGAAATTTCGTTTCCCCGTAATCATTATCGATGAAGATTTCCGTGCAGAAAATATCTCAGGTTCCGGTATCCGTGACCTCGCGCAGGCGATACAGAGCGAAGGGATGGAAGTTATCGGTCTCACCAGTTACGGTGATCTGACCGCCCTCGCACAGCAGGCGAGCCGTGCATCCTGTTTTATTATCTCGATTGATGATGAAGAGTTTGAAAGCGGTAGCTCTGAAGACCTTTCTGACGAGGTTCTCGACTCAATCCGCGGATTCATCGGTGAGGTGCGTAAGCGCAACTCTGAAATCCCTATTTTCCTTTATGGTGAGACGCGCACCTCCCGTCACCTGACCAACGATATTCTTCGTGAACTCCATGGCTTCATCCATATGTTTGAGGATACGCCTGAGTTTGTCGCACGCCATATCATTCGTGAAGCAAAAGTCTATCTCGACTCGCTGGCTCCACCGTTCTTCCACGCCTTGATGGAATACGCGAGTGACAGCTCCTACTCCTGGCACTGCCCTGGTCACTCGGGTGGCGTGGCGTTTCTAAAGAGCCCCGTAGGCCAGATGTTCCATCAGTTCTTTGGCGAGAACATGCTGCGTGCCGATGTGTGTAATGCTGTTGATGAGTTGGGTCAGTTGCTTGATCACACGGGACCTGTTTCTGATTCCGAAGCCAACGCAGCACGTATCTTTAACTGCGACCACCTGTTCTTTGTAACCAACGGCACCTCAACCTCGAACAAGGTTGTCTGGCACTCGACCGTTGCACCGGGCGACATCGTCGTTGTCGACCGTAACTGCCATAAATCGATTCTTCATTCGATCATCATGTGTGGCGCGGTTCCAGTGTTCCTGATGCCGACACGCAATCATTACGGCATTATCGGCCCTATTCCGAAGAGTGAGTTTGATCCTGAGACGATTCGCAGGAAGATCGAAGCAAATCCATTTGCCCGCGAAGCGAAGAACAAAAAGCCCCGCATTCTGACCATTACCCAAAGTACCTACGACGGTATTTTGTATAATGTCGAAACGATCAAAGGGATGCTCGGCGATACGATCGACACACTGCATTTTGACGAAGCCTGGTTGCCCCATGCGGCTTTCCACCCCTTCTATAACCATATGCATGCAATTGGCGGTACCGAGGCGCGTCCCCGTTCTGAAAACACGCTGGTGTTTGCAACGCAATCAACCCATAAGCTACTGGCAGGCCTGTCGCAGGCGTCTCAGATTCTGGTTCAGGATGCATCCAGCCGTAAGCTGGATACCCACCGCTTTAACGAATCCTATCTAATGCACTCCTCTACCAGCCCACAGTACGCGATCATCGCGTCCTGCGATGTCGCCGCCGCAATGATGGAACCTCCTGGCGGCCAGGCACTGGTTGAAGAGTCGCTGCTGGAAGCGATCGATTTCCGCCGTGCGATGCGCAAGGTAGGCGAAGAGTTTGGCGATAAAGACTGGTGGTTCAAGGTCTGGGGACCTGAAAAATGGGCCGAAGAGGGGCTTGGCGACCGTGACGACTGGGTAATTCACGAAGACGACACCTGGCACGGCTTTGGTCAGATCGAGTCAGGCTTTAATATGCTTGATCCAATCAAAGCAACGATCATCACGCCGGGATTGAATATCCATGGGGAGTTTGATCAGGACGGCATTCCGGCAGCGATCGTCAGCAAATATCTCGCAGAGCACGGTATTATTATTGAGAAGACTGGGCTCTACTCCTTCTTCATCATGTTCACCATCGGTATCACTAAAGGCCGCTGGAACTCGATGGTAACAGAGCTGCAGCAGTTTAAAGATGATTACGACAAGAACCTGCCGATGTGGCGAGTAATGCCGGAGTTCGTCAAGAAGCATCCGCGCTATCAGCGCGTCGGGTTGCGTGATCTCTGCAACTCACTGCACAATATCTATCGACACCACAACGTTGCCAAGATCACCACTGAGATGTACCTGTCCAACATTGAGCCTGCAATGACCCCAGCTGATGCCTGGGCGAAGATGTCTCACCGTGAAGTGGAGCGCGTATCGATCGATGAACTGGAAGGCCGCACTACCGCGATGCTGGTAACGCCCTATCCTCCAGGTATCCCACTGTTGATTCCAGGCGAGCGTTTTAACAGCATAATCGTCAGTTATCTGAAGTTTGTACGCGAATTCAATGCTCAGTTCCCGGGATTCGAAACGGACTGTCACGGTCTGGTCAGAGAGACGATCGCTGGCGAAGACTGTTATTTTGTCGATGTTGTAACCGATTAACC
>JBFEXW010000032.1:0-13084 GCA_041562495.1 Marinobacterium sp.
GCGGCATTTGGCACGGAACTCAGCATAGGAGACCTTCTCACCCGCTTTTCCGATCAGCGATTCAACCTTATGTTCGATCGGTAGACCGTGGCAGTCCCAGCCCGGCGTATAAGGCGCATCAAAACCACTCAGCGTCTTGGATTTGATGATCATATCTTTGATGATCTTGTTTACAGCATGACCGATATGAATACTGCCATTCGCGTAAGGAGGACCATCATGCAGAATAAACTTGGGACGCCCGGCGCTGACTTCGCGAATGCGTGAGTACAGATCCATCTCGTTCCACTGTGCCAAGCGCTCAGGTTCGCGATTCGGCAGGTTACCGCGCATCGGAAAGGCGGTTTCCGGAAGGTTCAGGGTCGGTTTATAGTCGGTCATCTGTTAGTCCCAATTAAAAATTCGCAGCATCAAACCAGTTGCGTGCTGCAGATATATCTCGTGCAATTTGTTCTTTCAGTGCATCAAGGCTTTCAAAACGCCGTTCTTTACGCAGTGGGTGCAAAAACTCGACACTCAGCAACTCACCATACAGGTCACCGCTATAATCGAGCAGATGCACTTCCAGCACTGGCTGAATACCATTGAGCGTTGGACGAATTCCAACATTGCACACGCCTTCATACTGAGCGCTACGCACATGGCCTCGTACAGCATATACACCGCGCATCGGTGACGCATATTTATGCATCCGGACATTCGCTGTTGGCGCTCCCAGTTCACGCCCCACCTTCTGTCCATGCTGAACACGCCCGGTGACGCGATAACGACGACCTAGCAGGCGAGCAGCCAGAGTCAGATCGTTATTCAACAACACTTCCCGAATACGAGAACTACTGACGCGCTCACCGTCAATCTCAAAGGTTTCCGTTTCAGCCACGGTAAAGCCATGCTTAATCCCAGCCTCAACCAGCAAGGAATAATCCCCACGGCGATCACAGCCAAAGCGAAAATCGTCACCTACAACGAAGTGACGAACCGCAATCCCCTGAAGCAGCAACTCATCAATAAACTGCTCAGCCGACAGGTTACGCAGCCTTTCGTTAAAGCTGAGGCAAAGCACCCTATCGACACCTTCAGACTCTAGAAGGCGAATCTTTTCACCAAAACGGGTCAATCTCGGCGGTGCAGAGTCAGGGTTAAAAAACTCACGTGGCTGAGGTTCAAAAATAATCGCTACCGAAGGCAGGCCCAGCGCTTCGGCCTGCTTACGTACACCAACCAATACAGACTGATGCCCACGATGCACTCCATCAAAGTTCCCAATCGTCGCCACGCAACCGCGATGATGATCACGCAAATTGTGAAGCCCACGAATAAGTTCCATACGAAGGAGTGCCGTCCAGCCAAGAAAATGAAAGGGCCATAGTATAGCGTAACGAGGCCCTGCTGATTAAGTCCTGATCAGCCCCCAATACGGGAAAATAGTTGCATTTATCCCCGCAAATGATGCATTCGCACACCAGAAGCCACAAGAATCGTCAGATAGAGTACAACCGCACCAAAAACCAGACCCGCTAACCAATAGACACGTTGCCAAAGATCCGCAACCAACCAGGCTTCAGCAGGCGGCGCGAGCAACACAATTAGCGCTACCATCCCAAGATTGGCAAGCAGTAATTGGAGCAGCCAACTCCCCCATCCAGCCTGCCATTTTAATACACCCGCTTTCAGCAACCCATGAAGCAGCCAACCCGCATTCATAAAGGCCGATATCGCCGTTGCCAATGCCAGTCCGGCGTGAGCTAGCGGATAGATCAGCATCAGATTGAACACCATATTCGCGATCATCGCCTTAACCGCAATTTTGACCGGCGTTTTTGTATCCTGTCGCGAGAAATAACCCGGCGCCAACACCTTGATTAACATAAATGCGAGCAGACCCAGACCGTAGGCCCTGAGGCTCATCGCAGCCATCTGCACATCACGATCCGTCATCTCGCCATAATGGAACAATGTCGTCAGTAGCGGCTCTGCCAGAATAATCAGGGCAAGCGCAGCCGGAACGCCGATCAAAAGCACCATCCGTATCGCCCAATCCAGCATCTGCGCGAAGGTATCCGCTGATTTTTCAGCATGCTTACGCGACAAACTTGGCAAAATTACTGTGGCAATCGCAATGCCAAACACCCCAAGAGGGAGTTCGGACAGCCTGTCCGAATAATAAAGCCAGGAGATACTTCCTTTCTGCAGAAAGGAAGCCAGAACCGTATCCAGCAACAGATTAATCTGCGCTACCGACACACCAAAAAGTGCTGGCAACATCAACTTAAGAATGCGCCTGACGCCCTCATCCTTCCAGCCGGATTGAGGCACCGGAAACATCTTCAGCCTAGCTAGAAAGGGTAGTTGAAATAGCAGTTGTACGGCGCCCGCCATCAAAACCCCCCAGGCCAATGCAAGAATAGGCGGATCAAACAAGGGGCTGAGAAAAATAGCCGAACCGATCAAACAGAGATTAAGCAGTACCGGCGTAAATGCCGGAACAGCGAATCGATCATAGGAGTTTAGAATCGCCCCACTAAACGCAGTGAGCGAGATCAACATCAGGTAAGGAAAGGTGATTCTCAGCATCTCAGCCGATAGCACGAAACTCTCAGAACCGGACATATAGAACCCCGGTGCAAATAGCATCGCAAGGAACGGCGACCCCAGGCTTCCAATCAGAGTCACCAGCAACAAGACCGATCCCAGACTACCGGCAACCCGATTCACCAGTTGATGTACCGTCTGTAGATCTTTCTGTGAGCGATACTCTGATAAAACCGGAACGAAAGCCTGATTAAAGGCTCCCTCTGCAAAAAGACGGCGAAGAAAATTGGGAATCTTGAAAGCAACAAAGAAAGCATCCGAAGCACCACTCGCTCCAAAATAGCTCGCCACAACAACGTCACGCACCAGACCAAGGACTCGCGAAAGCAACGTCATCACACTGACCACAGCACTAGATCTTAAAAGACCCATTCCAGTGTTCTTTTTTTCGCCCACACACGGTTCCTTAACTTTCTGGTTGCAGCATCTAAATACAGCACTGCGGGCGATTATCCGCCCAATAACCCTCGGGTCAACCCGGATAGCGATAAAATAAACAACTAATGCAGTTTTCACCTTGACAGACACCAATCATCCATGAATAATTTCGCATCCGATTTTGAGACTATGTCTCATCAGTAACTTTAACTGTTTTTAAAGGAGCCAGACTGTGGCAAATTCCGCAGGATCTCGTAAACGTGCTCGCCAGGCGGAGAAGCGTCGTCAGCATAACGCTAGCCTGCGCTCCATGGTACGCACTTACATCAAGAAAGTTCAGAAAGCTATCGACGGCGGTGATCAGACTGCTGCAAACGAAGCTTTCCGTGTAGCTCAGCCTATCCTGGACAGCTCTGTAAACAAGGGCATATTCAAGAAGAGCGCTGTTGCACGCACTAAGAGCCGCCTGAACGCTCGTATCAAAGCGCTGTCTGCTTAATCCGCAGCACGAATTCTAAAAAACGCCGACAGGAAACTGATCGGCGTTTTTTATTGTCTTTTTTTCAGGAGCGCCACCCACTTGACGAACGACCTCCTAGCGCTATACCAGCGCCATATTATCGCGATGCACCAACTCAGGCTCGAGAATCTCACCCAGAATAGACTCTATCTCCTGGCTTGAATGACCAATAATCATTCCGGTATCGCGCGCACCATAGTTGATCAACCCGCGCCCAACGATCATCCCATCAGGCCCGATAAGTTCAACCATCTCCCCACGCGAGAAATCACCATCAAGACGCTTAACTCCTGCTGGCAGCAAGCTTTTGCCACCCTTAGTTAAAGCACGCACCGCTCCTGCATCGAGAAACAACTTACCGCGCGCCTGAAGATGCCCCGCTATCCAATGCTTTCGCGCAGCCTGACGCCCACGCTGAGGCACCAGCTGAGTACCAAGAGACTCACCCTCAGCAAGTCGCAGCAGCGCATTCTGCTCGCGCCCACTAGCAATCACAGTCACCGCTCCCGAGCGCGCTGCAAGTCTGGCCGCCCTAACCTTGGTAGCCATACCACCACTTCCCAAACGACCACCACCACCAGCCATAGCCAGAAAACGGTCATCTTCAGCACGCCCTTCAGAGATCAGCTCAGCATCAGAATTTAAACGGGGATCAGCACTGTACAAACCCTGCTGGTCGGTCAATAGAATCAGTGCATCCGCTTCGACCGCGTTGGCAACCAGCGCCCCAAGCGTATCGTTATCACCAAAACGGATCTCATTGGTAACCACTGTGTCATTTTCATTCACAACAGAGATTACACCCAACTCAATCAGAGATCGCAGCGTAGTACGCGCATTCAGGTAGCGTTTACGGTTGGACAAATCATCATGCGTCAGCAGGATCTGCGCCGTATGCAGATCATGACGCCGAAAATTCGATTCATAAGCCTGCACCAACCCCATCTGCCCAACAGCAGCAGCAGCCTGAAGCTTATGCATCTCTCGCGGCCGATCCGTCCACCCCAGACGCGTCATCCCTTCAGCAACCGAGCCAGAGGAGACCAACACCACCTCAATCCCCTTGCGAACCAGCTCAGCGATCTGGTCAACCCAATGCGATATAGCCGCCTGATCCAACCCCTCGCCGTCATTGGTCAGAAGCGCACTACCAATCTTAACAACCCAACGACCCTTACGGGTTAAGCGTGAACGAGCCGATGACACTCAATACTCTCCGTTACCGAACATACTCAACATCGACGTCATAATCATCATCGTCGAAGTCATCATCCCAATCTTCATCTTCGCCAGCCTCACGACGCGCACGAGCCTCCGCACGCAGACGCTCCAGATTATCGCGCGCTTCGCGATCAATCTGCTGACGAACAGCCAACTCTGCATCAGCAAGCTCTGGATTCTCAATCAATGCCGCTTTACGCTCATCGAGATATTCCTGAAGATCATGCACCAGTTGATCCAGCCCCAACTTGCCCAGAGCCGAGATCCGATAAACAGGACCATCCCACTCAAGCGCATCGATAACTGACTGACAACGTTCTTCAACTTCCTCTTCAGGCACCATATCCAGCTTATTCAACAACAACCAACGCGGCTGCTCTGCGAGAGTTCCAGAGAATTTGGTCAACTCCTGAACCGCTGTCACCGCCGCGTCCGCCGGAGTTACTTCATCCCAAGGCGCCATATCCACCAGATGAAGCAGCACACGGTTTCGCGCCAGATGCTTGAGGAAGCGAATTCCAAGACCCGCACCTTCAGCCGCGCCCTCAATAATTCCAGGAATATCAGCCACGACAAAGCTGCGATGAGCCTCAGTACGTACCACACCAAGATTAGGGACCAGCGTAGTAAAGGGATAATCCGCAACCTTGGGTTTTGCCGCAGAGATAGAGCGAATCAAGGTCGACTTACCTGCATTAGGAAGCCCCAGAAGCCCCACATCCGCCAGCACACGCAGCTCAAGACGGACATTACGCAGCTCCCCTTCCGAACCTTTGGTCGTCTGACGAGGCGCTCGATTCACACTGCTTTTAAATCGGGTATTGCCCAGACCATGCCAACCACCCTGCGCGATCTTTTCCATCTGGCCTATTGAAGTCAGATCAGCCAGCACCTCATCGGTATCAGTATCAATCACTGTGGTACCAACAGGCACTTTCAGAATCAAGTCCTGCCCCTTAGCGCCGGTCATCTGACGCCCCTGCCCCTGCTGGCCATTCTCAGCCTTATAGCGACGCGTATAGCGATAGTCGATCAGCGTATTAAGACTCTCATCCGCCTCAACGTAGATAGAACCGCCATCGCCGCCATCTCCGCCATCAGGCCCACCCTTAGGAATAAACTTCTCACGACGGAAGCTCATGCAACCGTTACCACCCTTACCCGCTTCAACGGTTACCAGGGCCTCATCAACAAACTTCATAACCACTCCTCATTCGAGGAAAAATAGGGTCAGACCCCCATTTTTCAAAAACAGGATCCGCTCCTATTTTCCCTCAATTTCAACCAACCGCAGCAACCTTTTAAGGCAACGAGAAACATTCCCACCGCGCAGCCGACACAAGCACAAAAAAACCCCGCCTAAGCGGGGTTTTTTATACAACAGCGTTCTTAGGCAGTAACGATGCTGACAAATTTACGGTTGTTCGGGCCTTTGATTTCGAATTTAACAATGCCGTCCGCTTTAGCAAACAGAGTGTGATCCTTACCAAGACCAACGTTAGTACCAGCATGAAACTTAGTACCGCGCTGACGAACAATGATACTACCTGCTGATACAACCTGACCACCAAAGCGCTTAACACCAAGGCGTTTCGACTGGGAATCGCGACCGTTACGCGTTGAACCACCAGCTTTCTTATGAGCCATTCTCTACTCTCCTATTCCTTGATTAACCGCTAATACCAGTGATTTTCACTTCTGTGAACCACTGACGGTGACCCTGACGCTTCATATGGTGCTTACGACGACGGAATTTGATGATTTTCACCTTATCACCGCGACCGTGAGAAACCACTTCAGCAGAAACTTTAGCACCCTCAACAACCGGCGCACCGACCTTAACGTCGTCGCCATTGCTAACCAGCAGAACGCGATCGAAATCTACGTTTGAACCTGCTTCTGCAGTCAGCTTTTCTACTTTAAGGGTCTGACCTTCCTGTACGCGGTACTGTTTACCACCGCTTACGATTACTGCAAACATCTGTATTCTCCAGTTTATGCCTGCCCGGCTACTAGGACAAAACCTACTTAAAAGGGCATAGTGTCACCCGACACCCTCTGGTAGGGAGCTAAAATGGACAGGCTTAGGGCGCGCAATTATACGGAAACTATATTTCATACTCAACCCATATTTATACTTCATATTCGAGTAGCGTAATTAAATCAAAGCAGCAGAATCACGCTCACTTATTGACACCTTTATTAGCTCCACCTAGCATGCTCTCTCCATTAAATTCTGTTGTCTAATAACAATGCAGCCACACCAGCTTAACCCTGCCATCGAACCTCAGTTCGATGCTGTAACGGACTACATACTTAACCATCTGGGATCCAACGTTCCGCTGGTCGAGAAGATCGCACACCATATAGTTGAAGGTGGTGGCAAGCGGTTACGCCCATTACTGGTACTCTTAGCAGCAAATGCCTGTGAATATCAGGGTGAAGATCACATTAAGCTGGCCGCAGTTATTGAGTTTATTCACACAGCGACCCTGCTTCATGACGACGTGGTAGACAATTCTGAACTCCGTCGGGGCAATGACACCGCAAACGCGCGCTGGGGTAATGCACCCAGCGTCCTCGTTGGAGATTTTCTCTATTCACGCTCTTTCCAGATGATGGTCGAGATCGGTCGCATGGAGATCATGCAGGTGATCTCCCACGCAACGACGGTTATAGCGGAAGGCGAAGTGCTACAGCTTCTAAACCAGCGCAACCCGGATACCACTGAAGACGCCTACCTGCAGGTTATCCTCGGCAAAACTGCAATGCTGTTTGAAGCCGCCACCGAAACTGGGGCGATTCTGGCTGATTCGTCGACCGAAGATCGAGAAGCCTTGCGCCTATATGGCCGTCATCTTGGCATCGCATTCCAACTGGTAGATGATCTCCTTGATTATCTGTCCGATGCCGAGACAATGGGTAAAAATGTTGGCGATGATCTAGCCGAAGGGAAAGCGACTCTGCCATTGATTCACGCAATGAAAGCGGGAACAGACGAGGAACGCTCACTGATCCGTCAGGCGATCCGCAAAGGCGGACTTGATGACCTTTCTCAGATACTTGAGATTACCCAGCGTAATGGCTCAATCGACTACACCCGCACCAAAGCTCAGGAACAGGTTAGTTTAGCTAAAGCGGCGATCAGTAATCTGACTGACTCTAGTTTCAAAGGCACGCTGAATCAGATTGCAGATCTGGCGGTTGCTAGAACAGCCTGAAACAGAAACGCTCATACTTTTTGACGCCCCCTTTGCCAGGCTATTGGTGACACAAGCTTAGCCTGGCTCGACCAACTTCAGACCTACTCCTACAAATTACCTTTCTGCAGGAACGATCGCGAAGCGGTCGTGACCAATACACGGTTAAAATCACTGCCGAGTCAAACGGTAAACGACTTCACGCTCACCCTCATATTTCGCCGTTTCGATATCAGCAAAGTCCAACACTTCGACAGTAAAGGCGGGTTCAAACAGGCGACGAACTTCGCTCTCAAACACCGCAAAGGGCGGATTATCCTTCGACGTATCGTACTCCAGAGCCACTAGCAGAACCCCATCGCCCGATGTCAGCAGGGACTTAAGTTTAGTCGCATACGCTACGCGCATCTCTGATGGTAGCGCGATCAACGCAGCCCGGTCATATACCGAACGAACACCTTCAATATCAGCGCTATCCAGATCCATAAAGTCTCCGCATAGCAGCCGTATGCCGTCTCGTTCTCGCGCATGAAAGCGCTGCTCAGTAACGGCGGTCACCTCTACACCCTGCTCAAAGAAGAAATCCCGACAGGCGATATCACTTAACTCAACACCAACCACCGGATATCCCTGCTCTCGAATCCAGAGCATATCTTTGCTTTTACCACAAAGCGGAACCAAGACAGCAGACCCCGACGGCGCGCCAATCAGTCGCCAATACTTCAGCAACCATGCGTTAAAGTTATTTTGATGAAATCCTATACGCCCTTCTGCCCAGCGTGCATGCCAAAAATCGTGCTTCATAACACCCTTATTTACCATTATCGACGAAGGATACTCGAATTTACCTGATCCAAATCGTGCTTAGCGATACCTAAAAAGGTATAATCCCAAAAATTTTGGCAATTAGAAAAGTGAATTTTAGCGATATGACTAGACCCTCTTCCTTCGAGCGCGAAGACCTGCTCAAGTGCGGCCACGGTGAAATGTTTGGCCCAGGAAACGCACGACTGCCTGTCGGAAACATGCTGATGATGGACCGCATCACCAACATTACAGCCGAAGGCGGTGAGTATGGCAAAGGGGAAATTATCGCTGAGCTGGATATTAACCCTGACCTATGGTTCTTTGAGTGTCACTTCCCAAGCGATCCTGTTATGCCCGGCTGTCTGGGACTGGATGCAATGTGGCAGCTAGTGGGTTTTTATCTGGGCTGGAAAGGTAATCCGGGCCGTGGCCGTGCTCTGGGTTCTGGTGAAGTAAAATTCACCGGACAGGTACTACCAACTGCGAAGAAGGTAACCTATAACATCCAGATGAAGCGCGTAATTGAACGTAAGCTGGTCATGGGAATTGCAGATGGCACAGTCGCAGTAGATGGTCGCGTTATTTACACTGCATCAGATCTGAAAGTAGGTCTGTTTACTCGCACTGATAACTTTTAATGCTACTGACTGCTGTACTACTGTCAGACTATAGAGAACAAGAGAGAGCCGTACGATGCGTCGTGTAGTTGTAACTGGTATGGGAATCGTGTCCTGTCTGGGCACAGATAAAGAGAGCGTAATTAACTCCCTGCGCGAAGGTAAATCTGGTATCAAGTTTCAGCCAGAATATAAAGAACTGGGATTTCGTAGCCAGGTAGCGGGAAGTATCGATCTCGATCTGGACTCACTGATCGATCGCAAGCTGCGCCGATTTATGGGTAATGCTGCCGCATACTCATATATCGCAATGGATCAGGCGATCAAAGACTCAGGTCTTACTGAAGATCAGGTTTCCAACGTACGCACTGGCCTGATCGCCGGTTCCGGCGGCGCTTCCTCTGCTGATATCGTTGAGACCGCTGATATTCTGCGTGAAAAAGGCGTTCGCCGTGTTGGTCCTTACCGCGTGACGCGCACGATGGGTTCAACCGTATCGGCTTGTCTCGCAACACCGTTCAAGATTAAAGGTGTGAACTACTCAATCACCTCTGCCTGTGCGACCAGTGCACATTGTATTGGCAACGCCATGGAGCAGATCCAGCTAAACAAACAGGACATCGTGTTTGCGGGTGGCGGAGAAGAGCTTCACTGGTCTCTGACCGTAATGTTTGATGCGATGGGCGCGCTGTCCAGTAAATACAACGACACACCTGAGAAAGCGTCACGCGCTTACGATGCAAATCGCGATGGCTTTGTTATCGCCGGCGGCGCTGGCATGCTGGTTCTTGAAGAACTGGAACACGCTAAAGCTCGTGGTGCGAAAATCTATGCTGAACTGGTTGGTTACGGCGCCACTTCTGATGGGTACGACATGGTCGCACCATCAGGTGAAGGGGCAATGCGCTGCATGAAGCAGGCAATGACGACCGTTGATGGTCCAATCGATTATATCAACTCACACGGCACATCAACGCCTGCAGGTGACATCCAGGAACTGAAAGCGATGAAAGAGACTTTTGGTGCGGATATGCCTCCCGTCAGCTCAACCAAGTCACTGACAGGCCATTCTTTGGGCGCCACTGGCGTTCAGGAAGCTATCTACTGCCTGCTAATGCAGGAAAATAACTTTATCTGCGCCTCTGCCAATATCGAAGAGCTTGACCCTGAAGCTGAAGGGCTCCCGATTGTGAGAGAACGTAAGGATGGTGTTGATCTTGAGCGAGTAATGTCCAACAGCTTCGGCTTCGGCGGTACTAACTCAACACTGGTATTCCAGAAGTATCACGGTTAATACACTATTCGAACCACCACCTGCGCACCTAGCGCAGGTGGTATAACTATCATCTCCCTGTCTCGACCTCTTCGAGATCACCTCCTACATCTAACAGCAGGAAGCACCTATCCGGCAGATGTTAGCGAATCTCTCATTATGGCCTAGACTCAGGCACCAAACTGCCACCGCTAGAGATCACCTTATTCGCGTCCACTAACAGCTCCACCTCAGGGTAGATCGCACGAGCACGCGCAATAACCGCTTTGGCTTCGTCATTACGCCCCTCATACTCATAGGCCACTGCGAGATCACGAAAGATCTGCATATCAGGAATCTGATGTAGAAACTGCTCTGCCCAGCTAATAAAGGCCGCAATATGCTCGTGCTTTTTCTGCTGAATCTGAGAATAGAGAAGCGCGCGCATCGAAAAATACTCACCCGTCTCTCTGAAATAGAGATTGTTCAACACGTAATTCAATTGAAACGGCTGGGCTCCACGGCTTTTTAGATACTGCATAATGCCCGTCTGTGCCACCAGACTATGCACCAGAAACATCGTAACCAACGGCACACTCAATACAGACACCCCTGAAACCAGACCTCTCGCTGAGGCCGACAATCCCAAAGGCTTCACCTGACTGAATGGCGTAAAACATACGACTAAAAGCACTAACAAAACCAACCAATGCAGTGTTGATATATAGAAGGGAAGCTCCACTTGGGTATGGAGCGTTATCGGCAACAATAGTGCAGCGACAGCACCTCCTCGTTGCCAGCCCATCCTCCATAACTGTAGAAATACCGCGACCACTGCCGCAGCGATAGACAGCAAAGCCATCAAACCACCTTCAATTGCCCAGAACAGAAGCTCGTTATGAGGGTGGGAGAATCGTGGTGCCGCATCGATCACCTTAGAATCTGATTGCGCAGAATAGATTGCACGCTCATTTTGAAACTCTCGCTGAAAACTTCCGATCCCGTACCCGGTTAATGGCGATTTTTTAAATACATCAACGGCTATTCGGTACACATGAGGGCGAGCATCTTTCCCATTTTGAGCCATCAGCTCCAGTTTAGAGTAGGCCCGAAGCGCACCTTCTGTATAAGCAACCCCCAACCCTGAGCCGAGAACAATAGTGAAAAGTATTAGCAGAAAACGTGCTTTAAACTTTCTAAGCATGGGAAAGCGGGAAATAAGCAACAGAAGAACCGCTACCCCCAGACCAAGAATCCCTGTTCGAGATCCACTACCAAATACCTCGAAGACCGACAGCCCTAACGTCAGATAGACCAGAGATTTCATCGGCCATCGTTGCCCACCAAAACCCGGCAGCGTCGCCAGATAAATTGACAAGGCAACCGCCGTCGCCATCAAAGAAGCCTGAAGGTTAGGCTGCTGAAACATCCCCAATAGCTGGTGATTCGGCGAGATAGGTATCCAACCCTTAATAAAATCTAACGGAACCAACTGCATCAGCCCCACCATCGCATGCACAAGCATCGCAGCTAACAGAAGATAAAGAAGATTCTCCTGATCACGTCGCTTAAATCGGTACTGCAACAATGAAAACCAGAACAGGATTCCACCCACAAGCACTCCCAGCCGGATAATCCATTCCGAAGGACGCTCCATTCCAGATACAAACCCTCCAGCGACTATACCCGCAGGAAAAAGCAGCAGGACCCCTAGCAAACGCGGCTTAACCCACAACTGACTGCGGATCATGGTGATAAGACCGGCAGCAATAATTAGCACCACAGGAATCCAGATAACCGCATTAAAGGGCAAACTCAGCCCTTCGCCCCCCAGGTTGTCCTGATAGTAAAAACCCGCTATCAGGAACAGAAACGCGAATAGGGTATAAAGAACACGATGACGGGGTTTTAAATTAGGCGAGCGCTCTATTAACTGCATCAAAAGCATCCTTGGTAGCTGATTCGTTAAGCCTAACAGAATTTCCACCCCCTGTAGGGACGATCTCGCAGATTCCACCCGCAAGCGGATGGTTCCTACGGTCAGCCTGCAGGAGCGCTCTCAAAGAGATCGCGACACAGAAGGTTATGTTTTGTTTATTGGGAGATGGTACCGCCTGCATTCACTCGCATATACCTCCAACAATCTATATACGCCAAAACTTAGAATAAAAAATAATAACCAGATAACTAATCAATCTTTAATATACGTAATTCTTCGTAGATACATTCGCAAAACATTCCTCTAAAGTGGACTTATGGATACACGCAAGGAAGCGTCGCCTCAAAAGAGAAATAGAGGCATCCTGAGTCTTTGAAATAATACATGGACTCAAGTCGCAACAGGCCAGGAAGGCCAGCAGCATTTTCACGTTAAGGCTGCACACCGGGTACAAGGCAGTCTCGGTTCACAGGGAAGTGGAGTTGCGACATTCAGCCCAGATGGTTTCTCAATGCTGTTACCATCTGGGTTTCTTTTGATAAGCCGCGATTATCACAA